>JAYVJS010000552.1:0-4528 GCA_043769075.1 Gemmatimonadota bacterium
CGGGCACGACGTTGATCCAGGCTGACCTCGCAACCACTCTGGCCACCGTCCGCGACTCGGGCGCGCGAGGGTTCTACTTCGGCCGGGTGGCCGACCTCATCGTCGCCGAAATGCGGCGCGGCGGCGGGATCATCACCAAGCGGGACCTTGCTCGGTACCGGGCGATTTGGCGAGCACCGCTGTCCTTCGAGTATCGGGGCCACACGGTGTACTCGATGCCGCCGGCCTCGTCCGGTGGGGTAACCCTCGCCCTGATCATGAACATCATGGAAGGATTCGGTCCCCTCCCCCCATTTGGGTCACCGGCGTTGCTCCATCGCGAAGCGGAGGCCATGCGCCGGGCCTTCATGGAACGGAACTCATCGTTAGGCGACCCGGCGTTTGTCCGTAATCCGATTGCCCGGATGACGAGCCAGGCCCACGCCGATCGCCGGCGGGCCGAAATCAATCTGGCCCGCGCCACACCGACCGGCACGGTCACCATGCTCAAGGATGGCCCCTCGACGACCCACTACTCGGTCGTCGATTCCGAGGGGGCGGCGGTCAGCGTGACCACAACGCTCAACAACAGCTTCGGCAGCGCGGTGACCGTCACCGGCGGGGGCTTTTTGCTCAACGACGAGATGGACGACTTCACCACCGCCCCGGGCAAGCCCAATAACTACGGGTTGTTCCAAGGAGAGGCCAACGCCATCAAGCCCGGCAAGCGGATGTTGTCGGCTATGACCCCGAGCATCGTGGTGGACCGCGAGGGCAAACTGTTGATGGTGGTAGGCACCCCCGGCGGCCCGACGATCATCACCCAAGTCTATCACGCGATTTCGAACGTCATCGATCACGGGATGTCCTTGCCGGAGGCCCTCGCCATGCCCCGCCTCCATCATCAGTCACTCCCGGATCAGATCAGCCTCGAACGTGACGGCTTCCTTCCTGAGACGATCAAGGCCCTTGAGGCGATGGGACATAAGGTGGTCGTCCGGGGTTACTTCGGGGACGTCGAGGCCATCATCCGGACGGCGGACGGTTGGTTGGGCGCCAGCGATCCGCGACGGGGCGGTGGTGGCGCCGGCAGCAACTAAGGGCGGTGGGGCCGGGCCGCGGTCCGGCCCCCAATCCGGGCGATCTAGCTCTTGACCGAAAAGAGCGCCCGGAGTTTGAGGACAATCTTGGCCCCGGGCGACACGATGACGTCGCGATCGGCCGAGTTCACGGCGACGGCGGTTCCCGCGGCCGCGCCAATCACTCCACCGACGACCGCGCCTTTCTTCTTGCCTCCAAGGACTCGGCCAACGATCGCCCCGGCCGCAGCCCCCGCCCCGACCTTGGCCGCATCGCCGGCTTGGACGCCGCGACCCTTGAGCGTGTGCTCGACCTCGGTCGTGGCCCCATCGAGATCGTAGCTGGCGCCCCCGAACGAGATGCTGGTGGCCTTCAGGACCACCTTACCTTTGTCGTCCTTGTTCTCTGAAACCGCCAGCTCAACGATCGACAAGGTGACCGTTGCCCCAGCCGGAATGACCACCTTACCGTCAGGGTTCGTGATGTCGGCCGTCACGGTCGCGGTAACGGTCTGGCCGACCTTATGGGTCTTGGTCGAGAATTCGGTCGAGGCGCTCAAGGCCACCGTGGTTCCGGCCTCGATCGACCGCTCAGCGGGCGGAGGCGGCGGCTCCGGTTGGGGCGCCGGCGGGGGCGTTGGATCCGGCGCCGGCGGGCTCGACTGGGCCGGCTTCGGCTTGGGCCGCGGCTTCGGAGGAACCGGTGGTGGGGGGGGCGGCAGAGGCGGCGGCACCACAACCGGCGGCGCCACCGCGGTGCTCTCGGCCGAGGGCGCGGGTACATCGTTCAGGGCGGCCCCCGAGTCAACCGGCGCGAGCGACAGGTCACGGCCGACGGAGTCTTGCACTGCGCCGCCCGCCCCGTCTTTTTTGCCGCAGGCGGAGACCACAACCGCCGCGACGATCACCAGCAACGAAGTCACTCTCATGCCTCGCTCCTCCTAAGAATGCGGGAACTCAAACCCCTCGGCCCTTACCTCGTAAAATACACGGGCACCTACGCGTTCGGCGTGGCCTGCATTATCGGATCCAACCTGCTCAATAGCTTGGCCCCGAAGTTCCTCGCCCAAGGCATTGACGCGCTCGGCGGGCCCGAGCCGGTAACGGCTGCCCGCCACGCCGCGCTCTGGCTGGTCGGCGTTGCCATCGTCGGCGGACTCCTCCGGTACGGGATGCGCCAGCTGCTCAATAGCGTGAGCCGAAAGGTCGAGTATGATCTCCGAAACGACCTCTTTGCCAAGCTGATGGCGCTCCCGGCCTCCTACTACGACCGGACTGCCCTGGGCGACTTGATTGCCCGCTCCACCAACGACCTCTTGGCGGCCCGGATGGTGGCCGGCCCCGCCCTGATGTACGCCATCGACACCGTGACCCGGGCTGCCATTCTGCTTCCGGTCATGTTTGCCGTGAACCCAACGCTCGCCGGCCTGGCCTTGGTCCCGCTGCTTGGACTGCCGGCACTCGAGGGGTGGCTCGGGCGGCGAATCCATCAGCGATCCCTGGCGATCCAAGATCATTTTGGAACGCTCAGCGAGTTCGTCCGACAGCACCTGACGGGGGTCCGGATTGTCCGAGCGTACAATCAGGAGACGACCGAAGCGGCGACGTTCGCACGGCTGAACCAGGAGTACTCGGCGAAGAACCTCGCCCTCGCTCGGGTCCAAGCGGCCCTCGACCCGCTCCTCGCACTGATGGCCGGCCTCAGCGCGGCCATTGTGCTGCTGGTCGGAGGTCGACTGGTTATCTCGGGTGCCGTGTCCACCGGTGCGTTCGTCGGCTTCTTCGTCTATCTCGCCCTCTTGGTTTGGCCCCTCGTATTCCTGGGATGGGCCGTCAACCTCGGGTTCCGCGGGTCGGCGGCCATGTCACGAATCAACGAAGTGTTTCGAGCCCCCCTCTCCATTGCCGACCCCGCCACGCCCCTGCCCTTGCCACCGACTGGAGCCGCTCGGGTGGTTCGTTTCGAGCAGGTATGGTTTCGGTACCCCTCTGCGCCTCCGGGGCGATGGGCGCTTGAAGACGTGACCGTCGAGATTCAGTCCGGGCAATCCCTCGGCATCGTCGGGAGCACCGGGGCGGGTAAATCGGCGTTGGTCGAGCTCCTGGTCCGGCTGTACGACCCCGACCGCGGCCGGATCACCATTGATGGCATCGACGTCCGTCACCTCGCCCTTCGAGAACTACGGGAGGCCGTCGGCTTCGTGCCCCAGGAGACCTTCCTCTTCAGCGACTCGCTCCGTGCGAACGTCCTGATGGGACGGCCCGACGACGGCCGCCTCGAGCATTCGGCCCGGATCGCTGCGCTCGACTCGGCGCTCGACGCGCTGCCCAACGGCTACGACACCGTACTCGGTGAACGGGGCGTCAACCTCTCCGGAGGCCAAAAGCAGCGGGCCGCCCTCGCGAGAGCCCTGGCAAAGGACCCGTCGATCGTCGTCCTCGACGACGCCCTGTCCGCCGTTGACGCCCAAACCGAGTCGAACATTCTTACCCAGCTCCGAGGGGCGCTGGTCGGGAAGACCTGCCTCATCGTATCGCATCGGGCGGCCGCCGTGCGGTCATCGACCGAGATCATCGTCATCGATCATGGGAGGATTATCGAGCAGGGGACGTATGACACGCTGGTCCGAAACCGCGGCCCCTTTGCCGCGCTGGTCCGGACCCAACTCCTTGAGCGCGAAATCGAACAACTACCGGCTACAACAGGCGGAGGAGGAAATCCGGGGTGAGTTTCTGGAGGTAGCCGGCCAGCCGGGTGAACTGCCCGGTCGCGATCAGCAACCCAACCACCACCAACAACGCTCCACTGAGCTTCTGGACCAGCCCGAGATGGCGACGAAATCTTTGGAACCAATCAAGGAAGGACTCCACCGCGTATGCCGCCACCAGGAACGGCACGGCCAGACCGGCCGAATACGCCACCAGCAGGCCCATGCCGCGGGACAGATCGGCCTCGGTCGCGGCCAAACTCAGAATGCCCCCGAGAATCGGCCCGATGCAGGGACTCCAACCGGCCCCAAACGCGATTCCGACCAGAACCGATCCGAGGTATCCAATCGGCTTCCGCTCTAAGTGGATGCGCTTTTCCTGAGTAAGAAACCCGAGCTTGATGATGCCGAGACAATAGAGTCCGAAGAAGATGATCAGGACCCCGCCGCCCCGCATGATCCATTCCTTGTAGAACCGAAGGGCCGAGCCCAACGCCGTCGCGCTGGCGCCGAGGAGGATAAACACCAAGGAAAACCCGACCACGAAGAGGCCGGCGTGAATCATGGCGAGACGCCGTCGATTCCCCATCTCTTCGACGGTGAACCCGGTGATGAACCCAAGGTAGGATGGGACCAAAGGCAGGACGCACGGCGACAGAAAGCTGAGAATCCCGCCGAGAAAGGCCACCAAGGGCCCGAGTGCGCTCGGGTCGGTCATTCGCCGCCCAGATCGCGGGCCCGACACCCGGAACAGACGCCATG
>JAYVJS010000553.1:0-6192 GCA_043769075.1 Gemmatimonadota bacterium
TTGAGCAACGGCACGTTTTCGATGTACTGCAGGTCCTTCATTCCTTCTCGCGTGGTATAGAACCCGGTTGCAGCCAGGTCGCGGATCAGATCGAAGAACTTGGCCGCTGCTTTGAATTCGTCCTTGGCCTTGGGCTCAAAGCAAATATCATCGCAGATTAGGTTGCGCTCCGTCTCACTCAGCTGTGCAAATGGCTTGGTGAACCGCCGAATGGCTTCGGTGTTGAGCCAGGCCAAGCCGCCCCGGATCTGAACCAAGCCACCACGCTGGTAGTCATAGGGAGCGCTCGCCCACTCGTTGATGAACTCGGGGACGCCGACCTGGCTCGCGGCCGGGCTCTTCTCGTCGGCCGGGATGATGGCGTCGCACAGCGCCGTGAGGGTCGTCATCTCCGAGGCGGTCAGGACCTTTTCCCACGGGGCCTTGGGTCGAACGAGATCGGGATCGGACGGCGTGCCGGCCGGCCCAATCCACGCCGGGGCCTGCGGGGCCACCGATTGGGTCGGTACCTTGGAGGTCCCGTGAGACAGGATCGGCAACGCCGCCGCCGTCATCCCGACCCTCTTGAGCAAATCTCGGCGTTCCATCAGATGGCCCCCCGTTTCAGTTCAGCCAGGATGTGATCGGTGGTCCGCCAGGCCAGCGCCAAGATCGAAATGGTCGGGTTCTTGTCGGCGTTGGACACGAACGGCGCCCCATCGGCGACGAACAGGTTCTTGACGTCCCACGACTGGCAATGGGCGTTCAGCACCGAGGTACGGGGGTTGTCTCCCATTCGCACGGTACCCACCTCATGGATGATCTGGCCCCCTTTGGCGATCACCTTCGATCCGTCTTTTTCGACCGCTCCGCCCACCTTACCGCCCATGCCCTCGATGATCTGGGCAAACGTCTTGACCATGTGGGCGGCCTGATTGGTCTCGTGCGAGCTCCACTTCCAGTGAAATCGGAGCACCGGAATGCCCCACTGGTCCACCACCGTGGGGTCGAGATCGCAGTAGGAATCATCGTTTGGGATCATCTCACCCCGGCCGTCGAAATACACGAACGAACCGTAGTACCGGCGGGCCTCTTCCTTGAACCGCTTCCCGTAGGCGCCGTTGGTGTAGTTCTCGAGGCCCCAGAAGATTCCGGCGTCAGGCATGTCGCGGCCACCGCCGAATTCGACATGATACCCGCGAGCAAAATCGAGCTTGCCCGCCGCTTGCTCCTTGTAGAGCCACCACGGGGTGTAGAGATGGAGCCGAGTGGTGCCTTCATTGTTATGGGGCGGAAGATTCTCGAGCGCCGGGATCTGGCCGCCGATCCCGGCCCCAACCGTATCCATCAATCCCTTGCCAACCAGCCCGGTGCCATTGGAGATCCCGTTCGGAAACAAGGGACTCTTCGAGTTGAGCATGATCCGGGAGGTTTCGCAGGCACTCGCGGCCAACACAACGATCCGGGCCCGAGCGTGCTGATCGGTCCGAGTCGTTTTGTCGATGTAGTTGACGCCGGTGGCGCGTCCGCGAGCATCGACCGTCACTTCGCGGACCATCGCGTTGGTGACAATGGTCAAGTTGTTGGTGGCCATAGCCGGGGGAATCAACACAGTAGTCGACTGGAAGTTCGCTTTGATCGAACAGCCTCGACCGCAGCCGGTCGCATAGAAACAGGCCTGCCGCGCCCGCATGGCGTCGCGGACCACCCGTTGGGCCAGCGGATTCCCTGGGAACAGCTTCGCCGGCCACCGGTCGGCGTCCTGCTTCTGGGTCAGGACCGCAATCGGGGCGGGGATGACCGGAATCCCAAGCGGGCCACAGGTTTTCTTGGTGAGCAAGTCAAACGCCCGGGGTTTGGGCGGCGCCATCTGAGTGCCGTTCCGCGACACCGGGGTGTTCTCGAGGCTCTGATCGTGGGCATAGACCCCGATCAGCGCCTCGGTCTTGTCGTAGTACGGCTCCAACTCCTCATAGGTCAGCGGCCAATCGACGCCGAGTCCGTCGCGGGAACGAGGCTTGAAGTCGTAGAGTCCCATCCGAGGCGCGATCCGGCCCCAGTGGTTGGTCCGCCCGCCGAGCATCCGGGCCCGCCACCACATGAAATCGGAGCCCGGGGCCACGGTGTACGGTTCGCCCGGGACCCGCCAACCCCCGTCGACCGTGGCGTCGTAAAACCCAAACGGTTTGTCGGCGGTGCCGTCGCCGCGGAGGGGGGCGTCCTTGGGCAACTGGAACATCGGGGTTTCACGGACCGGGTCGTAGTTCCGGCCGGCTTCGAGCAAGAGCACCTTGAGCCCATTGACGGCGAGCTGAAAGGCGGCCATCCCGCCGCCGGCGCCAGAGCCCACCACGATCGCGTCATATTGTTGCTGTTTCAACGCAGGTGCCTCCTAAAGAGTGACGCCGGCCGCCTTGAGAAATCGCTCGGCCAGCACTTCCATCCGCTCGTTCCTTTGCTCGACGGCCTCGCTCAGAATCCGGTGCATCGGGCCAATGAGTCGAGTGTCGCCCCAGGTGTGACCGGTGGCCTCTTCGGCGCTCGAGGTGTCGCCTTGGTTGGCACCGGTCAGGAGGGCCCGGGCCGCCGCGAGCGGAAAGCCGGGATCATCCGAGGGCGGCAGCTGGTACCGCGGCGCGGCGCCGTCGCTGTCTTCTTTGACAAATGCACGGGACACGTCGGCCCTCCGGTTGCTCCAATCTATTGCTCCGTCCACGAGGGCGATACCTTCCCCGAATGCGAAGACTTCGACCCTGGCTTCTGGCGCTCGGTTCCCTGCTAGTGCTCCCGGCAACCGGCGCCTCGGGCCAGACCCGTGCCTATCGGTTCGGGAAGGTCGTGACTGGTTCCGGCTCGGTCATCAACAACGGCGTCGTGGTCGTGACCGGTGAGCGGATCGTTCGGGTCGTCCCGGCCGGCTCGGCCGGGCTCCGGGGTATTCCCCTGACCGATCTCCACCAGTGGACCGCGGTCCCGGGTTTGATCGACGCCCATGTCCACATCACCTACTGGTGGGACCGGAAGCCCGGGACCAAACCGTGGGACCAGCTCGAGAAACGCCCGGCCCCGACGTTGTTGATTCTGGCCCAGGAGAACCTCCGGAAGACTCTCGAAACCGGGGTCACCACGGTCCGCGATCTCTACGCGGCGGACAAAATTGGGATCTACCTCCGCGACCTGATCAACGAGGGCCGGATCGTGGGTCCCCGGATGTTCGTGGCGGGTTGCGGCCTCGTCAAGAAGCCGGATGAGGCCTTTTGCGGGGCGGTTGGGCACGGGGCCGCCGCGGTGGCCGCCGGGGTGATCAGCCAGATCGACCAAGGGGCCGACCTGATCAAGATCTTCGGATCGACCGGTAGTGCCGACGACCTATCCGGAACCCCGACCTTCACCTACGACGAACTCAAGGCCGCCGTCGACTCGGCCCATGGCCGAGGAAAACGGGTCACCGTGCATTCGTACGGACCCGAGGCGGCGAAGGATGCGGTCAACGCGGGGGCCGAGTCGATCGAGCACGCGGTGGATCTCGACGATGAGACCCTGGCGGAGATGGCGAAGCGCGGCACGATCTACGTCCCGACGATCGACCACAATCGGTACTATGCCGACCACCGCGAAGAATACGGCTACTCGGAGCAGAACGCCGTCGATTTGCGAGCGTTCGTTGCCCGGAATGTGGAGACTGCGAGGCGAGCCCACGCGGCCAAAGTGAAGTTGGCCATGGGCTCCGATGCGGTGTTCACCGGTTTTGGCGAGAATACTCTCGAGCTCGAATGGCTCGTCAAAGCTGGTCTCACTCCAGCCGAAGCCTTGGCCGCCGCCACCACGACCGGGGCCCTGCTCCTCGGCCAAGAGAAGTCGTTAGGCCAGATTGCCCCGGGTTACTGGGCCGATCTGGTGGCGGTCGAGGGTAACCCGTTGGCCGATATCACCGCCGTGACCCGGCGGGTCCGATGGGTCATGAAGGGCGGCCAGGTCATCCCTCGTACACCCACCGCCCGCCGACCATAGTCCGTTCGATCGGAATCGTCACCAGCGAACTGGGCGGCTCCCGATACGGGTCGCGGCCCAGGACCACCAGGTCGGCCAGTTTTCCGGCCTCCAGCGAGCCCTTGAGGTTCTCCTCGTACGACGCGTAGGCGCCATGGAGGGTCGAGACCCGGATCGCCTCGTCGATCGAGATCTTCTGCGAGGCGCCCCAGACCGTCCCTTTCGAATCAGTCCGAGTCACCATCGATTGGAGCCCCATCATCGGTTCGAACGGGCCGGGCGGGTAGTCGGACGCAAAGGTCGGCCGAATCCCGGCATCGAGAAAGCTTCGGAGGGCAAACATCCGATCGAGTCGCGCCGCTCCGTACTCTTTCATCTTTTCGCCATGCCAGTACACGTAGGCCGCGAACGGTGTTGGAATCGCGCCGATCGCTTTGATCCGGCGGACCAGATCGGGATTGATGAGGGTGCAGTGTTCGATTCGGAACCGCGGGTCGGTGCGGGGGAATTCGCGCTGGAGTCGCTCGTAGAGGCCGAGCACGATGTCGATGGCCACGTCACCGTTGCTGTGGACCCCGATCTGGAGATTGGCTCGGTGGGCCTTTTCGAGCAGCGGCCACAACGCCTCCGGCGGGGTGACGAGAATCCCGAAATCGTTGGGGCGGCCCACGTAGGCCTCGGACATCCGGGCGGTGCGTTCGGAAATCGATCCGTCGCATACGGCCTTCATCCCGCCGAGCCGGACCCACTCATCGCCGGCGCCCTGCCGCAAACCGGCCGCGATGACTTTGTCGATCTCGGATGCGTAGATCAGCCCGTAGATCCGGGTGATCAGGTCGCCGCCGGCCCGGGCGTCCTGGTAGGCGCGCCAGTCGGCAGTCGAAGCGCTGGCGTCATGGACTGAGGTAATCCCGGCCTTGGCCAGCATTTTGGAAATGATTTTGACGCCTTGGCGCCGGTCCTCCGGGGTTTCCTTGACCGGCACCAGGCGTCCGACCAAGTCCACCGCGGTTTCCGCGAGGCGACCGCTTGGTTTCCCAGAGGAGTCTCGGTCGATCTTGCCGCCGGCTGGGTCCGCGGTCGCGGCGGTCACGCCGCCACGATCGAAGGCAAGCGAGTTGCAATAGGCGGTGTGGCCGCCCCGGTGTTCGATGAAGACCGGGTGATTGGGGGCGGCTTGATCGAGGTCGGCGCGTGACAGCGGCCGGCCTTCGACCGTTTTGGTGTCGTCGTACTTGAACCCAAGGACCCATTCGCCGGCCGGGGTTTTGGCGGCGCGTTCCCTGACCAGAGCCTGGATGGCGGCAATCGAGCGGAGGTCGCAGTCGATCCGAACCAAGTGCTGGAGACCCGACCCCGCCGGGTGGGAATGGGCGTCGATGAATCCCGGCACCACGGTCTTCCGGCCAAGGTCAATCCGCTTGGTGAGCGGCCCGGCCAGTCTCCGGATGTCCTCAGTGCTGCCAACCTCGAGAATCCGGTCGCCCCAGATGGCCAGGGCGGTGGCCCGCGGGCGGGCCGGGTCCATGGTGACGATGTTGCCGTTCAAGAGGACGGCTGACGGTCGTTGGAGCTTGAGGACGCCCAGCGGGAGGGCCGCCAACGAGGCCACGAAATCACGACGACGATAGGTCATTTGGTTTCTCCGGCGCGGTAGCGCCTCACGGCGGTGCGCAAAACATCGGGACGGGTAAAGGCCACGGGTTTGAGGTCGCCCTGGGCAAACCGATCGGCTTGATCGGCGAACAACGGTGAGTCGACTCGGTTGGATTGCCCGTAGGCAAGGACCGAATAGGCCCGGGGAACGTCGCCGAACTCGACGGCCAGAATCCACCCGTCGCCACCGGCTGCGGCCTGTTTTCCGTCGGGCTCGTCGCGGAACGACAGCACTCGGAAACAGCCCAAGTCGGCGGCGCAGCCACCGACCGGAATGTCCCGGCCGCCGAGCCGGACCCGATGCGCTTCACCCCAGGAGACGTCGAGCCGCCCGTAGCGACGCCGCACCGAATCGGCGGCAATCGTGAGCGAGGCGATCGCCATCGCGGGATTGGCCAATCCGCTGGGCGTGGTGATCGGTTCGGCAATCGACCATGGCGTGGTAAACGGCTGTTTGGCGTTGGCGGTATACTCGCGCCACCACTGTTCGAACAACACTCCGCCGCGGGATTGAGGCGCCACCGACCGATCCCACGACTTGAGCACCGCGATGATCTCGGCCGACGG
>JAYVJS010000554.1:0-16796 GCA_043769075.1 Gemmatimonadota bacterium
GGTGCGCGTAGTCGAGCGCCCCGGCCACTTCGGTCGCGATCCGGACGGCCTCGGCGATCGGAAGTTGTTTGGCTTGATCGAGCCGGTCGCGAACCGAGCCGCCGGTGATGTTCGGCATCACGAAGTAAAGCGACCCATCCGCCTCGCCTGAGTCGTAGAGCGGGAGAATGTGGGGATGGGCAAGCTTGGCGGCCAACGCGATTTCGCGAAGGAACCGGTCGGCTCCCACCGTCTGAGCCACGTCGGCACGGAGGACCTTGAGCGCAACCAGACGCCCGTGCTTGAGGTCGCGGGCCAGGTAGACGACGGCCATGCCCCCGACCCCCAGTTCGCGGTCGATGACGTACCGACCGGCGAGCGACCGATTCAGGGTCTCGAGAAGATTTGGATCGTTGGGCGGCATTCCGCTAGCTACGCCCCAAGGCCGGTCGCTGGATTGGCCGGACCTGTTCGTACGCCCGAGCCGCTTGAAGGACAGCGGCATCGCCGAACATCGGACCCACGATCTGGAGCCCGATCGGGAGGCCGCGTTGGGTCACGCCGCACGGAATGGTCGCGGCCGGTTGCTGGGTGAGGTTGAACGGGTAGGAGAAGGGAGTCCAACCCAGCATGGCCGCCGGCGCCATCGGCGCGTGTCCGGCCGGCTTGGCTTCAAACGCCGGGACGGCGACGCTTGGGGTCAGCAGAAGATCGAACCGGGTCATGAATTGGCGCATCTCCGAGCCGAGGGCGCCCCGCCGTTGATTGAGCCGCTGGAGATCGAGACCACTGAAACCGGCACCGGTCAAACCCTGCGCTCGAAAATCCGGATCGGTGAGCTCCTGCTGGCCGGCATCGAGGGTGTTCCACACCGCCCATGCGGCGGCAAACCAAAGACCGGTGGTAATCTCGAGCGGGTCGGCAAACCCGGGATCTGTCTCCTCGACCAACGCGCCCATTCGTTCAAACTCGCCAACGGCGGTCCGCACTGCAGCCGCGACTTCTGGGTCGACGTTCTTGGCATAGCCAAGAGTCGGCGAGAACGCTATTCGAAGTCCCCGCACGCCGGCCTCGAGACCGTCCCGGTAGTCGGCGGCGTCGGGCGGCAACGAGGTCCAGTCGCGCGGGTCGGGTTGCTTCAGCACGTTCATCATCAGAGCGGCATCGCGCACGCTCATCGTGTGGGGGCCGACATGCGCGACGGTGCCGAATGGCGAGAGCGGGTAGGCCGGCACCCGTCCAAAACTCGGTTTCATCCCGAAGTTGCCGCAGAAGGCCGCCGGGATCCGGACCGAACCCGCCCCGTCGGTGCCGACCGAGAGCGGTCCCATGCCGGCGGCCACCGCGGCCGCGGTCCCGCCGGACGAGCCACCGGTCGTCTTGCTCGGATCCCAGGGATTCCGGGTGATCCCGGTGAGCGGCGAATTGGTTTCGCCCTTGCAACCGAACTCAGGCGTCGTGGTCTTGCCGATCAACACGGCGCCGGCTTCTCGAAGCCGGGCGGTGGCCGGGGCGTCGACATCCCAGGGCTGATCCGGATTGACGGTCCGGCTCCCGCGGCGGGTGGGCCATCCGCGCACCAGCAGCAGATCCTTGATCGATGCGGGCACGCCATCAAGGGGCCCACAGGGTGTTTGCTTCAACCACCGCGCTTCGCTCGCGGCGGCGGCGGCCAACGCCGCATCGGCGTCCACCAGGCAGAATGCGTTCAAGATTGGGTTCTGTTCGGCAATCCGGGCCAGAACCGCACGGGTGGCTTCCACCGGCGAAGCTTGGCCCAAGCGGTACAGTTCCAGCAACTCGACCGCGGTACAATCGGCAAGCGACATGACGTTCCTCTTCGCTGTTACGGCAGGTACTTCCCGACCCAGCGGCGCGAGTAGTAGATACCCAGACCAGTTCCAACGGTACTCAACACAAAGGCGGTGAAGACCCCGAAGGACGCGCCGAGCCACCAGCCGAAGGCGCCGCCCAGAGTCGCACCGATAAACGCCACCACTTTCGTCATCAGTGGACCGAAGCCCCAACCTCCCCGGCATAGGCTTTCTCGAGGTTCTCTTGGTACCGGTCGAACAGTCCCCTCATGGCACTGTGCTCCGACTTGACCGCCTCGCGAAAGACCGCGTCGGTCGCGTAGTCGAACAACACAGCCGCCATGATTTGGGCGTCGATCCGAAAGCCCTGATGCCCGACATCGGTGAAAGCATCCGCGAGCATCTCGTGGGTGTGGAAGGAACCCCGGGAACTGAAGACATTGGCGCCGACACCGGGAACGTCGTAGGACATGCCCCCGGTTTCCTCGTACCCGGCCGGCCGCGATAGCTCGGTGTCGACCTGGGTTGCTCCAAGCTGCTTGGCGTAGGCAAACATCAGTTCATGGAGCGTACCGAGGGTGATGCCGTCCCGATACTCGCCGTATCGATCGATGGCGACCGTCGTCCCGGTGGCGAGCGCGGCGCCGCGGGCGGCATCGTCCATCATCCGGCTGATATGCTCGAGGTAGACGCCGTCGGGATATCGGATGTAGTAGTCGACGACGGCGCGCGCCGGAACAACGTTCGGCGCCTGGCCGCCTTCGGGAATGACACCCTGAATCGAGGCTTCGGGCCGGAAGGTCGACCGTAGTGCATCCACCGCGGTGTAAAAATGCACGGCGGCCGCGAGAGCGTTCCGGCCGTTCCACGACGTCAGTTGGTGCGACGGGCGGCCGGTGAAAACGTACTTCACTTCGTTGATGTTGAGGCAGCAGATCCCGAATCCCGCCCGGGCCCGGGAAGTTTCGGTCGAAGAGTGGCTCCGGACGATGAGATCCGTCCCCCGAAACACGCCGGCATCCCGCATGATCTTCTTGGCGGGCGGGCCGACTTCCTCCGCCGGCGTTCCAAAGATCCGGATCGTCGCCGGCACCCGCTTGGTTGTGAGGTACTCCTTGAGTGCCATCGCCGCGGCGAACGCCACCGGACTCTGGGCGTTATGCTGATCGCCGTGAAACGGACCCTCGGTGTCGCGAAGGGCGTCGTACTCGGCAATCAGGCCGAGCACCGGCCCCGGCCCCGGCGCCGGCGACGTCCAGGTCGCGACAAACGCGGTGGGGAGGCCGGCCACGCCGGACTCGATGGTGAACCCCTCGCGCCGGAGGATCTTCTGGAGGGTGTCGACGGCCTTGAACTCTTTCCAGCCCACCTCGGGATTCTTCCCGATCCAGTCACTCAAGCCCACCATTTCGCCGTCCCAAATGGCGCCGGTCCGGGCCATCAACCTTTCTCGGTCCGGATTCTTGGCCGCGACTAACCGCTCGGCCAACTTGGTTGGGGCGAGACGGGCCTGAAGTGCGTCGATGTCCCGGATGACATCGCCGGCCGCGGCACGCTCCGTCTGGGTGGTTTGGGCCGCGAGCGAAATCGGAACGAGCGCGATCGCCGCGGCAAAAGCGATGGGGTTGCTAGGCCACATTGCCGCCGCACCCTCCGACCTTGGCACACTTCCGGTCGAGCGGCACCAGCTTGAGCTTGAGCAATTGGGCGTTGACCGCGCTCAGGTCCTTAGCCCAGACCTCCTCAAGCCGGTCGGTGTACCCTTTCAGCTCGGTGCCCAAGATCTTGAAAATCCCCGGCATATTCGTCGTCGGGCGCCCGTCGCCCCGCTCGGCCATCGACATCAGATTCGCGAGCCGGTTATTGACCTTGATCGGAAAGTTGAGCGGATCTTGGCCGCTTCGGTTCCGGACCTGGTAGATCTGTTCTTCCACCGCCGAGGCGTTGGTCGTGAGCGTGGCGCCGAGGGCCTTGAGGGTCGGGTCATCGGACTTCTTGAGCCGGTCCTCGAGCTGGGCTTTGACCCGGCGAATCGCCACCACGGCATCGTTGGCCTCGGTCACCTTGTCGCGAACCCGCTTGGAAAAGGCATATTGAGCCCGGAGGTCGGCGTCGGTCACGTCCGTGATCCTGGGGTTCCGCGTCACGACGATGGGCGCCGACACGATCCGGTCATCGGCGGTTAGGCGGGCGGTGTACCGGCCGGGCGGAACGGCCGGGCCACTGGTCCCCGCACCCCAGAGAATCATGCCCGGAAAGGTGGTGGCGCCCTGAGTCCGAAGATCCCAACTGATGGACCGTAAGCCGGCTTCGGTGGGAAGGTTCTGGCCGGATCGCGACGGTGGGAATCCACTCGACCCCGCGCCTCCGGCCGCGGCCAAGGAGTCGCGAACCGCCTTCGGCGTGGTATCGGCCTCGAAGGTCCGGAGCACCGCACCGGCGGAATCGAGGATCTCGAGCTTGGCGGTTTTCGGGGCCTGCTTGAGCCACCAGCTGAGGGTGACATTGGACGCCGAGCGGACCCCGACCGGCGGCCTGAAGAAGGTTGCTTCGGCGGCCGCATAGTCCGCGGCAACGGCTCGGAGCGGCGCCAAATTGTCGAGAACCCAAAATCCCCGCCCGTGCGACGCGATCACCAGTTCATTGCCCTCGACGATGAGATCGGCCACCGGCACGTCGGGCAGGTTGCCCTTGAGCGACTGCCACGCCGCCCCGTCATCGTATGAGAGGTACACCCCATGCTGAGTCGCGGCGTAGAGCAACCCTCGGCGAGTCGGGTCTTCCCGCACCGCGTGGACGTAGGCGTCGGCTCGAATGCCGGTGACGATCTTCGTCCAGGTCTTGCCGTAGTCCTCGGTCTTGAAGATGTAGGGCGTCAGGTCGTTCAAGAGCGGCCGCCGGACCGAGACATAAGCCGCCCCAGAATTGAACGCCGAGGCATCGATCTGGCTCACTCGGCCGAAGTCAGGCATTCCAGGCGGAGTGATCTTGGTCCAGGTCTTTCCGCCGTCGCGGGTCACGTGCACCAAACCGTCATCGGAGCCGGTCCAAATCACCTTGAGATCGCGTTTCCCCGGCGCCACGGAAAAGATCGTCGCATAGACCTCCGGCCCATTCATGTCACCGGTAATCGGGCCACCGGATTTTTCCAGCGTTTCCGGCGCGTGCCGCGTTAGATCGCCGCTCAGGGCCGCCCAGGTCTTGCCGCCGTCGGCGGTGGCCCACAGGCGCTGCGACGATACGTACAGGGTCTTCCGGTCCACCGGCGAGAAGATGATCGGGAAGGTCCATTGCCACCGTTCCTTGATGTCTTTCGCCGGTTCACCTGAGTAAAACCAGGGGTACGGGTTCACCTCTCGGGACGTACCCAACCGCCGATTGTACTTGTCGACATAGGCGCCGTTGTTGGTACCGGAGTAGAACAGGTCGGGATCCCGAGGATCGGGAGCGATGTAGCCGGGCTCGCCACCGCCGGCCTCGTACGCCACCGCCATCCCGCCCGCCGTGATGTCTTTGGTCGAGTCCGCACCCCGCCCTCGCCGGCCTCCGCCGAAGGCGCCGAGGTTCCAGTCGAACGGGACGCATAACGTGCTGTTGTCCTGCTGCGAGCCACAGACGTGGTACGGCAGATGCTTGGTGGTGATGGCGTGATAGAACTGGGCGGTGGGAAAATCCTGGGCGGTCCACGTCTTCCCAATATTCGTCGACACCGAACCGCCACCGTCGTTAGCCACGACGAGGTGAGACGGTTCGTCGGGATCAATCCAGAGATCGTGGAAATCGCCGTGGGTGCCGTCGCCGATGCTCTTGGTGGTCTTGCCGCCGTCGGTGGACCGGAACAACGAGGTGTTTTGGAGGTAAACGACATCGGCGTTCCGCGGATCGGCGAAAACGTGGGTGTAGTAGAAGGCCCGCTGCCGAATCGCCCGGTTGTCGTTGATCTTGGCCCAGGTGGCGCCGGCGTCTTCGCTCCGAAACAACCCGCCGCTGTCATGTTCGACCAGCGCATAGACCCGCTTCGAATCGGCGCCCGACACCGCCACCCCGATCCGGCCGACCGGCCCAGCCGCCGGCAACCCGGCGTTCCGGGTCATTTCCGTCCACGTTTCGCCACCGTCGATGCTCTTGAACAGGCCACTCCCCGGGCCGCCGCTCGACATTTGATACTCTTTCCGGTAGGCCTGCCACAGCGACGCGTAGATGATGTTCGGGTCGTTCCGGTCGATCGTGATATCGATCGCGGCGGTCTGATCATCCCGAAACAAGACTCGGCGCCAGGACTTCCCGCCGTCGGTGGACTTGTACACCCCGCGCTCCGGGCTCGGCACGCTGTACTTACCGAACGCCGCGACGTACACGATGTCGGGATTGGTCGGGTGGATCCGGATCTTCGCAATGCCGTGAGACTCCCGGAAACCGAGGTGCGTCCAGGTCTTGCCGGCGTCGATGCTCTTGTAGACCCCATCGCCCGGCATGATGTTGCCGCGAATGCAGGTCTCGCCCATGCCGATGAAGACGATATCGGGGCTCGACTCACTGACCGCGACCGCGCCGACCGAGGCGCTGGTCAGTTGGCCGTCGGTGACCGGAGCCCAATTGTCTCCGCCATCCACCGTCTTCCAGAGCCCCCCGCCGACGGCCCCGAAGTAGGCCTCGGCGGGCCGGCCCCGGACCCCGGTCGCCGCAATCGAACGGCCGCCCCGGTCGGGCCCGATGTTGCGCCATCGATAGCCGGCCAGGAAGGTCGAGTCGAGCGTGACCGGCCGGAGCGGGGCCGGAGCCGCCGGCTGGGCGAGGAGTGGGAGACCCGCGCTAAGCAGGCCCGAGGTCGCAAGGACGAGTCGAGATATGGTCATGGGCGGATTGGGATTGAGGAGATGGGACGCCTTCGGTCACCATCCCGAAGCTAGCCGATGGGATCGGGACCCGCCAGGAACGGTTCGCCGGGCCAAGACGGTAGCTCCAACGCCGGTGTCACAGTATGCTTGGGGACCGATGAAGCCATGGCACTTTCTCCTCCTCGCGCTGGTTGCCGGCGGGTGTAACGCCGGTTCCGAGCGCCCAGGGCCGGCCGCCCAAGTCAGCACCGTCCCGATCGCCTCCTGCCGGGCCTGTCATGCGGCCATTGTCGACCGCTACCTCGGAACTGCGCACGCCAACACCTCGGCCCCGGGCACGGCGGCCTCGATCAAGGGGAGTTTTGCCCCCGGCCACAATACTCTCAAAACCGGCCGGCCCAACCTCAGCTTTCGGATGGACCAGCGGGACCAGAGCTTCTATCAGACCGCCGTCGACGCCGAGCAAACCTTGTCCCGAACCGAGCGGATCGACCTGGTGATCGGCTCCGGCCGGAAAGGCCAGTCATATCTCTTTTGGAAGCAGCAGATCCTGGTCCAGTTACCCGTGTCCTATCTCACCGGCCTCGACCAGTGGATCAATAGCCCGGGTTACCAGGATGGCAGCGTCGACTTTACTCGGGTCATTCCGCCCCGGTGCCTGGAGTGCCACAGCACCTCGTTCGGGTTGGAGCGTGACGCCGGAGGGGCGCTGCGGTACGCCGCCCAATACACCCTGGGCATCACCTGCGAGAAGTGCCATGGATCGGCGACCAAGCACGTCGAGTACCAGGCGTCGCACCCGGACGATAAGACGCCCAACTTTATCCTTAATCCGGTTAAGTTTTCCCGAGACCGGCAACTCGATAATTGCGCCCTCTGTCACTCGGGCCCGCGCCGCTTGAGGCTCCCGCCGTTTTCCTATCGGCCAGGAGAACCACTCGACAGCTTCTTAGTGGCGCAGACCGGGAACGAGAACCCCAATCCGGACGTCCACGGCGATCAGATCGGCCTCCTCCGGCGAACCAAGTGTTTTCGGTCGAGCCCCGCGATGACCTGTTCGACCTGCCACAACGTGCATACCGAGGAACGCGACCTGGTCGCCATGGCGCAGAAGTGCGTCTCGTGCCATCAGCCGGCCCAACATCCCAATCAGGCCTCGATCGGCGCCCGGATGCTCACCCAATGCGTGAACTGCCACATGCCGGATCAGCCGTCGAGTGCCCTGACGATTAACACGCCGAAAGGGCACTTCGCCCCCGCGTATCGAAGCCACGCCATCGCCATCTACCCCGCGGTGGCGGCCGCGATCCTCCGTCGACCGAGCCGAGCAAAGTAAGCATCAGCCCGCCCCTGAGGTCCGTATGTCCGATGTCGTGTTAGGCGTCCTGCTGGGTCTAAGCATCGGCTTTCTCGGCGGCACCGCCCTCTTCTATCGCTGGAAAGCCCGCTACACCCAGCAGATCCGGCAGGACGCCGTCCGGCGGAGCCAAGCCGTCGTGACCGGCAAAGTGTCCGAACAGATCTTGCCGTATTTGCCGGGTTTCACCTTCAATCCGAAAGACGTCCGGTTCCTCGGATCGCCGGTGGACTTCGTCGTGTTCGATGGACTGGCCGCCGGCCAACTCGAACGGATCGTGTTTGTCGAAGCCAAAACCGGGACCGCCGTCTTGACCAATCGGGAGAGCCAGATCCGTGACATCGTGATCGCCCGCAAAATCGAATGGAACGAGTGGCGGATCGGCTGAAACATCCGTTGCCGAAGTGCCGTAGGCCCCGGTCACCGCCGGACCATCACCGTTTCGAAATCGAGCCCTTGTGATCGACCTCAAGCTGGCCTTTCGCACCTTGGCGAAGACGCCCTTCGTCACCGCGGTCGTCATCGCCTCTTTGGCCCTCGGGATCGGCGCCAACTCCGCCATCTTCTCGCTCTTCGACCAAATCGTTCTCCGTCCGTTGCCGGTGCCCGAACCGGGACAGCTGGTCAACTTCGCCGCCCCCGGCCCCCAGCAAGGGAGCAACTCCTGTAACCAAGCGGGCGGGTGCGACGAAGTCTTCAGCTATCCGATGTTCCGCGATCTCGAAAAGGCGGCAACCCAGTTCTCCGGCATTGCCGCCCATAATATGTTCGGCGCCAATCTCGGCATGGCGGGCCAGACCCCGATCAGCACCCAGGGCGTCATGGTGTCCGGTTCCTACTTCCCGACCCTCGAGTTGACCCCGGCCCTCGGCCGCCTCTTCGGCCCCGACGATGATCGCACCGTCGGTGGGCACGCCGTGGCCGTACTCAGCCATCGCTACTGGGAAACCAAGCTCGGGGCGAGCCCGCTGGTGCTCAATCAGGCTATTGTCGTGAACGGGCAGTCGATGACGATCGTCGGCGTCGCCCCTCGCGGGTTCGAGGGTACCACGCTCGGTGCCGCGCCGGCGGTGTTCATCCCCCTCACCATGCGGGAGAAGGTCCTCCCCGGTTGGACCGGATTCGACGACCGGCGGAGCTACTGGGCCTACCTCTTCGGCCGTCGCAAGCCGGGCGTCTCGCTCGAGCAGGCGGCCCGGCAGCTGAATTCGATCTATCAACCGATCCTGGCCGAAGTGGAAGCCCCGCTGCAGAAGGACATGAGCGCTTCCACCATGGCCCAGTTCAAAGCCAAGACCATCGCCCTCGCCGCCGGCGACCGAGGCCAAAGCCGGGCCCATCAGAATTCGCGGACGCCCCTGCTCCTGCTCCTCGGCATCACCGCAATCGTCCTGGTGATCGCCTGCGCCAATATCGCCAATCTGCTCTTGGCTCGCGGTGCCGCGCGGTCGGTGGAGATGGCGGTCCGACTCTCGCTCGGCGCGAGCCGGAGTCAGGTCATGGCGCAGCTCCTCACCGAATCGACCCTGCTCGCCATCCTCGGCGGGGCGGGCAGCCTCCTCGTGGCCCGGGCAACGCTGGGCCTGATCGGCGCCTCGCTCCCCTCCCAGGCGTCGACCATCTTTCACGCCACCATCGATCCCACGGTCATGGTGTTTGCCGCGGTCCTCGCGATCGCAACGGGAATTCTGTTCGGCCTTTTTCCCGCGTTGCAAAGCACTCGGCCGGATTTGATCACCAGTATCCGCGCGAATTCCGGGCAGCCCTCCGGTGCCCGGGCCGCGACCCGGTTCCGAACCGTCCTGGTCACCGGACAGATTGCGCTCTCGATGATGTTGCTGGTGTCGGCTGGGCTCTTCGTCCGGAGCCTGATCAACGTCAGCCGAGTCGATCTTGGTCTTAAGGTCGATCGGATGGTGACGTTTGGGGTATCCCCTGAACTCAATGGATATCCTGCGGCCCAATCCGCGGCGCTTTTCGCGCGGATCGCGGAGGAAGTGGCGGCCGTGCCGGGCGTGACCTCGGTATCCGGGTCGACCGTTCCCTTGCTTGGCGGCAGCAATTGGGGAACCAATGTCGCGGTGCAGGGCTTCAAAAAGACCGCCGACACCGATGTGCATGCCAACTACAACCGGATCAGTGCGGGCTACTTTGGCGCCCTCGGCATCCCGCTGTTGGCCGGCCGCGAGTTCGAATCCCGGGACAATGTCGGCGCACCCAAGGTCGCTATCATCAACGAGGCGTTCGCGAAGAAATTCAACCTCGGCCGGGATGCGGTAGGCAAGTTCATGGCGAGCGGGGGCGATGACGAGCTCGATACCCAGATCGTAGGCGTGGTCCAAAATGCCAAGTACAGCAGCATCAAAGAGGTGACTCCACCGCTGTTCTTCGTTCCGCACCTCCAGGACTCCACCGTAGGAGCCATGTACTTCTACGCCCGGACGTCGCTGGGAGCCGAACAGCTCGTCCGGTCCATCCCGGCGATCATCACCAAACTCGACCGGAACCTGCCGGTCGAGGATCTCAAGACGATGGAACAACTCGCCACGGAGAGTGTGATCTTCGACCGCCTTACCAGTACGCTGTCAACGGCCTTCGCCACCCTGGCGACGCTGTTGGCCGCGATCGGACTGTACGGGGTCTTGTCCTACACCGTCGTGCAGCGAACTCGCGAATTCGGCGTTCGGATGGCGCTCGGAGCCGACGGCGGTCAGGTCCGTCGGCTCGTACTCCGACAAGTAGGCCGAATGACGCTCATCGGGGGTGTGATCGGGTTGATCGGCGCCTTGGGGCTTGGTTGGGCGGCGCAATCACAACTGTTCGGCCTCTCGGGGTTTGACGGGCTCGTGATGGTGGTGGCGGCGGCCATCCTGTCAGCGGTTGCCTTCGGCTCCGGCTACATCCCGGCGAGCCGAGCCTCCCGGGTTCACCCGATGCAGGCGCTCCGGCAGGACTAGCCGCGCCGGCCGCTCACGTCGAGGCGAAGAACTGCTCGCGAACGATCTTGCCGTTCTGCACCGTGTACAGGGCGGTCTCGTTCATCTTCACCCGCTGGCCGCTTGCCTTGGGCGTGATTTCGTAAACGAACTCGACCACGAACATGTCCCCGTGAACCCAAGGCCCGCGGGCGGCGCTGTTGTGGATGTCGTGGTTGTCGTACCACCAGGCATTTTTGGCTTTGACCTTCTCGAGTCCGTGGGTCTCCTTCATCGGCCCGGACGCTTCGAAACTGGCGACATTCGGGGCATAGAATCGGTCGATTGCCGCCAAATTGTGGGCGGCATTGCAGAGGGCTACCAGTTCCTTGGCGATGTCTTCGGTGCTCATGCTCATGGCGGCTCCCAATGCGTCAGATAATTCGCGACAACCGACTTTCGGCAGTCTCGACGGATACTAGTTAGATAGCGTTTCGAGAACGTTCCGGCAAGAGCGAGACCTTGACAGGGGCTCCGTAGCCGAGAGATTCGTCGGTGGATCGACCTGTCTCTCCTACCCCGAGCCCAACTATGCCTCGTCGTCTTCGATTAGTCGTTGCAGGGACGCTTCTGCTGGGCGTGACGGCCCCCGTTGCCTCCCAAACTCCAACCCAGACCGACAGCGCCGCCAAAGCCGCGATGGCGTCGAAATCGCTGCCGTTGATTCCGACCCTGGCCCTGTCGCTGACGACAACCGAAGGCACCTGGCTCTCTCTCGACGTCAACCCGAACGGCGCCGGCCTGGTCTTCGAGCTGCTCGGCGATCTGTACACCTTGCCCCTCACCGGCGGCCGGGCCACCCGGATCACCAGCGGCCTGGGCTACGACATGCAGCCCCGGTTTTCGCCTAACGGCAAGCAGATCGTGTTCGTCAGTGACCGGGACGGATCCGAGAACCTCTGGTTGGCTGATGCGGACGGGACCAACCCGCGAGCCCTCACCACCAGCGAGCGGGAGAACTACCTCTCCCCAGTATGGACGCCCGACGGCCAGTACATCGTGGCCACCAAGGGCTCCCAATTGTGGCTCTATCACAAAGACGGCGGCTCCGGGCTCCAAATGACCGGCCAGCGAAAGCCGGGCGCACCGCCGACCGCTCCGGCACCGCCGTCGCATTACGGTCCGGCCTTTGGAAACGAGGCGCGGTATCTGTGGGTCAACCTCCGCACCAACCAAGGCCAAGGCGGGTTCGGTCTGGCCCCCGTCGATCCCGACGCCGAATCGGTCGAAGCCCAAGCCCCCCGAAGCAACCCGCGACAGGTTGGTGCCTTCCAGATCGGGCAACTCGATCGCGAAACCGGCCGGGTCCTGATTCGGACTCACGAAATCGAGGGTGCGTTCCGGCCGGTGGCGAGCCCTGATGGGCGATGGTTGGTGTACGCGACGCGGTCCGATGCCCGGCAAGGGCTGAAGTTGCTCGACCTAACGACCGGCGAGGACCGCTGGCTCGTGATGGACGTCCAGCGCGACGACACCCGGGGCGGCGGCACCCGCGATCGGGACGTCTATCCCGGCTCGGCCTTCACTCCTGATTCCCGCGCCGTGATTACGAGCTACGGGGGCAAGATCCACCGGATCGAAATCCCGAGCGGCGGTTCCACCGTGATTCCATTCTCCGCCCAGATTGATCAGCCGATGGGGCCGCTCGCGAAGTTCGACTACCCCATCAACGATTCGATACAGACCGTGTCTCAAATCCGGGGAGCTCGACCCTCGCCGGACGGGAAGCGAGTGGTCTTTGCCGCACTCGACCGCCTCTGGGTGGCCGACCTCCCCGCCGGCCGCGGCACCTTGCCGGCGATCCGGAACGCCAGACGGCTGACCACCGGGGCCCAAGTCGAGCATGCCCCGGTCTGGGCGCCTGATGGCCGGTATGTCGCCTATGTCACCTGGAGCGATTCGTTAGGCGGCGACGTCTACCGAATCGGCACCGAGGCTCGGAGCCAGCCGGAACGGCTCACCAGGACTTCGGCTTTTTACGACCGGCTGGCATACTCGCGCGACGGCACCCGGTTGGTGGCCGTTCGCGGATCCCGCCTCAATCGAACCCGGACCCTCGAAGACTTCGGAAGCCACGGAGCCACGGGCGAGTTGGAGTACGTCTGGCTTCCAGCGACCGGTGGACCCACAACTAGAATTCAGTGGGTCGGCGGTGGTGCGACGCAACAGGGCCGGAACAGCCCCCACATCGGACCCGATCCGGAGCGGGTCTACGTCTGGGCCGATACCGACGGCCTCATCTCGATGCGCTTTGACGGCACGGACCAGAAGACCGTCGTTAAGGTCACCGGTGCCGAGGCCCCCGGATTCGTGCCCGGGGCCCCTCCAGCCCCGCCTGAAGAAGTCGTCCTCTCCCCCAACGGAACTCGGGCGCTCGTCCGGTCCGCCGGGAACGTCTACATGATCACGGTCCCGCCGGTCGGTGGTGAGGAGGCACCCTCGGTTTCAGTCACCTCATCATCCTCGGTACCCACCTGGCGGCTAACCCGGGTCGGCGGTGATTTCATCGGCTGGAAACTCGACGGCAGCGCCGCGTACTACTCGATTGGGAAGAGCTTCTTCCAGTATGACCTGGCCCTCGCCGATTCGCTGGTGGCCGATTCAGTGACTCAGGCCCGGGCCAAGGCACCGGGAGGAGCGGCCAAGCCCGATTCCGCTCAATCAGCGGTCAAACCCAAGGCCGCCTACGAGGCAACCCGGGTCGACGTCGTCGTGACGGCACCCAAGGACAAGCCCAGGGGTACGGTGGTGTTGAGCGGTGCTCGGATTATCACCATGAAAGGCGACGAAGTGATTGCGGCGGGCGACGTCGTGATCCGGGACAACCGAATCGTCGGTGTCGGCGCCAAGGGCACCGTCCCCATCCCGGCGAATGCCAAGATCATCGACGTTGCCGGCAAGACGATCTTGCCCGGGTTTGTCGATATTCACGCCCACACCTGGGTGGCCTGGGGCCTGCACCGGAACCAAGTGTCGCAATTCCTGGCGCAGCTGGCGTATGGGGTCACCACCCAACGAGATCCACAGACCTCTTCCGAAGACGTGCTGACCTACACCGACCTGATGGAGACCGGCGAATTGATCGGCCCCCGGCTCTATTCGACCGGGCCCGGGGTGTTCAGCACCGCCAACATCAAGAGCCTCGACGACGCTCGCGATGTACTCCGCCGGTATGCCGATCACTTCAACACCCAGACGATCAAACAGTACCTGGCCGGTGACCGCAAAGTTCGTCAATGGGTCATCATGGCGGCCCGCGAGCTCGGCCTCACGACCACCACCGAGGGCGGGTCCAACTTTACGATGAACCTGACGCTAATGCAGGACGGCTACCCCGGGCTCGAGCATTCGCTCCCGATCAGTCCGTTTTACGGCGACGTCGTCGAACTCGCGAGGGCCAGCGGCATTACCTATACGCCGACGTTGATCGTGAGTTATGGCGGACCGATCGGACGCGACTATTACATGACTCGTGGCGACGTTGACCGAGACACGAAACTCCGGTTCTTCACGCCCCACGACGAACTGGACAGCTGGCGGCGGGTCGAGTACAACCGGGACGACCAGTACGTCTTCAAGCTTCACGCCGAGCAACTGAAGAAGGTGGTCGAGGCCGGCGGCCGGGTTGGATTGGGGTCCCACGGGGAACTCCAAGGCCTCGGCACCCATTGGGAGCTGTGGATGATCGGGTCGGGTGGGATGACGCCTCATGATGCGCTGCGAGCCGCGACGCTTCATGGCGCCGATGCGATCGGTTTGGCCAAGGACATCGGCTCGATCGAGCCGGGCAAACTGGCCGACCTTCAGGTGCTCGACTTGAATCCGCTCGACAAGTTGGAGAACAGTACCTCGATTCGGTACGTCATGAAGAATGGCCGCTTGTACGAAGGGGCCAACCTCACGGAGATCTGGCCCAGACAGCGGCCGCTCGCCCCGCAGTGGTGGTGGAGCATGGAGCCGAAGTGAACCGTCGGCGTCCCAACCCAAGCGCCGGCATTTCGATTTCAGGCTATTTCTGCCACCGGCTATGATGTCGACCCCGGTTGGGGCGACCGAAGAGCAAGGGCCCGGGCGATCCGATGGGCGACAACATCGACGTCGGCGGGCTTCGCGATGACTTGGTCGACTGACCACGGCTCATTGCTGCCGGTGGCCAGGCCCGGAGTCCCAGACATGCACAGCACGGGTACCAGAGGAAACTCTCGGCTCATTTGCCGAGCCAGCGCCTCGCCACTCATGTTAGGCATCACCAGGTCGGTGAGGACCAGGTCAACCGGTACCACCGCGGCCCGAAGCCGGGCGAGCGCCATCGCGCCATCGGAAGCGTCGGACACCTGATAACCAGTTTGGGTGAGCTGTTGGACCAGCAGCCTGCGAACCGCCGGCTCGTCGTCGACGACTAGGATGTGCCCAGCTCCCCTGACCGGCGGCGGCGGGCTCGGCTCTTCTTGTTGCTGGGGCTCGGCCACCAGCGGCAGGCGAAACCGGACGATGGTGCCCGAGCCGGGCCGGGACGCAATCTGGACGTCACCGCCCGCCGTCATGGCGATTCGACGCACGGTCGACAGTCCAAGCCCGGTGCCCATCCGCGATTTCGTCGTAAAGAACGGTTCGAATGCGTGGGCCATCGCTTCGTCCGACATCCCGGTCCCAGTATCACTCACCGAGAGACAGACCCAGCCGGCGGCTTCCGCTTCAACCGAGACCTCGAGCCGACCGCCGGTCGGCATCGCATCACGGGCGTTGAGGGCCAAGTTGAGCAGAACCTGCTCAGCTTGAGCGTCGTCCAGCGTGACCGGAGTTGGTTCGCTGGCCGCCGTCACAACCATGGTAATCGACGACGGCAGTACGGTCCGCAAGGTGGGCTCCAGCGCCCGGACCACCGAGGCCAGATCCACCACCGTAAGTGAAACCTCCGTCGGGCGACTCAGCGAGAGGAGTTGACGCGCCAAGGCCGCCCCGCGATGGGCCGCCGCTTCGACCGCCTGCAGATCGGCCGATCCACCCTTGGCGCCGGACAGGCGGGCGAGCCTCAGGTTTCCGATGATGATGGTGAGCAAGTTGTTGAAATCGTGGGCGACACTGCTCGACAGCCGACCCACCAATTCCAGTTTCTGGGCCTGCACCAAGTCGGCCTCCAGACGAATCCGCTCGGTCACGTCGCGCAGATTGAGGACGACCCCGGAGGTCAGCGGATCCTGGGTCAGATCGGTCGCGACCGCTTCGACGTCACGCCACGCCTCACGCCGACCGAGCTGCCACTCACCCACCGGCCGCTCCCCCGCGACTCGAAGCCAGGCATCGACGGCGGCCTGTTGATCGGGGCGGACGAAATCCGCCAGGAGGCGGCCATCGAGCTCGGCCATTGGTACGCCGACGATCCGAGCAACGGCCGGACTAGCGTATTCGATCTGGCCGGCGGCGCTCACCACGAGGATTCCATCGCTCGAACGGTCAACCAACGACCGGAACCGGGCGTCCTGCGCAGCTCGTGCCGTAACCTCATGAGCAAACTCGCGCTGGGCCACCAGAAGCCGGGCAATCACCAGAGCCAAGAGCAGACCGCCCCCAACCACCAGGCCACCGATCGGCCCCACTCCGAGGCCGGAACTGGCGGACTCGAAAACCAACAAAGCCGCAACGACCCCCACCGCCAGATAGGGAAGCAACGTTAAGCCGACGGCCACTCCCGGCAGGCCGCCCTCGGTCGCCGGACGCCGGGCCCACGTCAGCCCAGCGGCCCAGGTTACCAGGGTGCCCGCAAACCCCAAGAGGATGTCCGCCGTCGGCGCCGTCCAGTTCGACGCCACCAATACACTCTGCTGATAGATCA
>JAYVJS010000555.1:0-2861 GCA_043769075.1 Gemmatimonadota bacterium
ATTAGGGCCAAGCTGGCCTCTTCCCGGAGCACCGGAGCCTCGAACCGTTTCTTCATAATGTCTCCCAAAAAAAAGAGATACGCTCTACACCAGTTTCGCTATCTTCGCGCAAGCGGACCGAGTCTGCAAGATGTGGCACTGGTCCTACAGGGGCGGGGGCGGCGAGGTTCGGCAGTTAGGATGCCGGCTTCACCACCCGGACCGTCACCGACAACTGCCCGACATGGCGCATGGCATGTTCGGCCGCATGGACGAGGCATCCGATGACCGTAGAGGGCAGCTGCGCCCGGCCCACTCCGCGCCAGGCACCGAGGGTTTTCGGATCAAGGGTCCTGAGCTCGGCCACCGCCCGATCGACTTGCTCCTCGAGATCGGCGAGTACCTTCGGAACCTCGGCGATGAGGATGGCCGGCTCCCGTTCCCGCGCGAGCGCGGCGCGCTGACCGTCGGTCAGCTGCTCCCCGCGGGCGTACGAGAACAGCCGGTCAATGACCCCGGCCATGTGACGGACATGGAATGCCGCGGAGGCGACCCCGGCCGGCCGGGCGTTCCATTCGGCTTCAGTCAACCCGACGACCATCTCGCGGACGCTCTCGCGAACCTGGAGGAGAATGTGCGCGACGGGTTGTAGCACGTCCGGTACTCCGGCGATCGGACCTCGTTGCCACCATTCGGTATCGGCCATCGTCAACTCCCGGAGCGTGGGCCGGTTGCAATCATTGCGCAGGTTCCGAATAGTACCTCGCTCCGCGAGGCGCCACGAGCCTATTGGCTCGTCGGTGATAGATTCCATCCGTCCTCTTCTGAAGCTTCTATCATGTCGCTACGGCTCCCGCTGCTCGGGTTCCTGTTGCTCGCCCTGGACACCAACTGGACCGTCGGCATCCGGGCCTTCGGTCCGATCCGATTCGGAACCACAGTCGCCGCGGCCACCCGGCTCACCGGCGACTCGCTCCGGTTTCAGAATCCCGGCCTCTTCGAGGGATGCGACTACGTCACCTCCCCGGCGCTTCCCGCCGGGACCTCTTTCATGGTCTGGAATGACTCGGTCGTCGTCCGAGTCGATGTGACCAAGCCGGGTGTCGCGACGCGGTCGGGGATTCAGGTCGGCTCCGCCGAGGCCGCGGTCCGCGCCGCCTACCCTGGGCGGATCGCCACGATTCCTAATCCTTACGATGACGCCAACCCCTTGCTCTCCTTCACACCAGCAGACCGGACGGACAGCGCCTATTCCATGGTGTTCGAGATCGCTGACGGCAAGGTGACGGGCTTCCGCGCCGGCCGCCGGGACGCGGTGGAGTTGGCAGAGGGGTGTGCCTAGTGGCGGGCCAGGGGCGCTGGCCGCATCGGGCGCTGGCGGTGGCGCACCTGCTCTGGGCCGTCGCCTTGTTTGCGGCGGCTGGGTACTGGGCCTACGCCGCGCTCTCCGTTGTGGGGCACATGGTCACCGGCAACCTGGTCACCAATGTCGTAACCGCGGTCCTGCTCGCCGCGATGTGGAGCGGGCCCCTGGCGGTACTCGGCCTCTGGCTCGGCCGACTCGGACACCGGCTCTGGTCGGGGGCGCCCGGGCTTCGGCCGGTGCTGGTGCGAACCCATCTCATTCTCTTGGTGCCCGGGCTCCTGCTGTCCGCTGTCGGGATCTACGCCACGCGCCAGGCGGCGCGGAGCGCGGCGGATGGGGGCGGAATCGGGGAGCCGCTCGCCTGGATTCCGCTGCTCCTCGGCGTGCCTCTGGTTGCTCTGTCGGTGGCATCGCTGCTGGGCCGGGCGGGCGAAACCGAGTAGGATTGTGAATCCTCCGGATAAGCCAGGCTGCCCTGAGCCAGGATAACTCATGACGAGACTGATTCTCCCGGCCGGCCTAACGTTGGCCTTGGCCCTGCTCGGCCCCCTAACCGCGCGCCTTGGCGCCCAGGCGCGGGGCGAGGTTGCCGATCTCATCCTGACCGGCGGCAACGTCCGCACCGCCACCGGCTGGGCCGCGACCATGGCGGTGCGGCGCGGCGTGATCGTGGCGGTGGGCGACGCGGCCGCGGTCGCGCCCCGTCGAGGGCCCCGGACCCGGGTCATCGACCTTCGCGGCGCCACGGTCCTGCCCGGACTCCACGACACCCACGTCCACCCCCTCGACGGCGGGATCAGCGAACGGCGCTGCAAGATCCCCCAAGGCTCGAACCTGGCCGCGACCCAAGCGATCGTGAAAGCCTGCGCGGCTCGGGCCCGGTCAGGCGAATGGGTTCTCGGCGGCCAGTGGGATGCGTCGGCGTTAGGCGCGGTACCGGACCGGAAGGCCCTCGATCAGGTGGCCCCCAATGAGCCGGTCCTCCTCGATGACACCAGCGGCCACAGTGCGTGGGCCAACTCTCGAGCGTTGGCGGCGGCCGGCGTTACCAAAGCCACGCCCGACCCGGCCGGCGGGATCATCGAGCGGGATTCCCGCGGCGAACCGACCGGCATTCTTCGCGAGTCCGCCATCTACCTGGTCAAGCAGCACGCACCCCGCGCCTCGGCCGCCACCATTCGGTCAGCGCTCGAATGGTCGCTCCGACTGATGCTGTCGTTCGGGATCACCTCGTTCGCGGAGGCGTCAACCGGGTTCATGGCCGGGATCGAGCCCGAAATGAAAGCCTACGCCGAGCTGGCCGACGCGGGCCTCCTCAAGCAGCGCACCACGCTCTGCATCGGGTGGACTCCGGGTAACGACGCAGCCGAGAAGGCCATCGCCAATCGGAATCTCTACGCCCGGCCAAAACTCGCCACCGACTGCGTCAAGATCTTCCTCGACGGCGTCCCGACCGACGGCCACACGGCCGCCATGCTTCAGCCCTATGCGGACGCGGTGGCCGGCCGCACCGACG
>JAYVJS010000556.1:0-4421 GCA_043769075.1 Gemmatimonadota bacterium
CCAACTGGTTTGGCGGGTGGACCGCGAGGCCGACGAGGTTTCGATCGACCTCACTCGGCTCTTCGCCGACCTCCCGCCATAGTCATCCGTCCCACTCGCTCTGACCGCGCTCGCGCGCCAGCCGGCGCGACAGCTCGCCCGACGCCGCCCGCTGTTCGCCGGTGCTTTGGGTCAGCGACTGGATCAACCCGGCTCGGATCCTAATCCTGGCCCCGAACAAGTCGACGAACGAGACCCACACCGGCACCGGCCAGCGGTCGAGCCGCCGCTCGATGTGACGGGCCATGACCACAGAAACCAGCCACCGGTCGTTATGGGTGTCCACCGCGAAATAGCTCCCCGCCTCCTCGTCGGGGTTGGGCGCGCGGGACAGCTCAGTTGTTTCCATGATTCAGGCCCTCCTTTCCACAAAAAAACAAATCGCCCCGCCCGGCTCGAGGCTGGGCGGGGCGAACGGCGTCGCGTGGAGCGCGGTCCGCGTTAGCGGATGCGATCCTCCCCCCAGAGCCTACACCGGGCTCCGAATACCTTACCGATCTTCGTTGGTTGATGGCGACGCACGTTCATCCAGCTGGCTCCTCGGAACTTGTGACCCCCGTCACACGTTAGGCGTGCTCCAGGGCCGACCACAATACTATCGGGGCATGGCACGGTCAATAGTCGAGTCGAGGAAACCGAATCGTTACCCCCGGCGTTACCTTAGACTCAAGCCTCCGGACTGGACTGATCCCGATGACTACGTTGCCTGCGATCCTGTTCTCCCTTGCTGCCACGGCCTCGTCCGCACCGAGCCTCAAGCCGGCGGTCGCCGTGTTGGACACCGCCGTATTCGCCGGCGGATGTTTCTGGGGTATCGAGGCCGTCTTCGAACACCTGAAAGGTGTCCAGTCCGCCGTGTCAGGCTACGCCGGCGGGTCGAAACCGTCTCCCACCTACGACGACGTGACTTCCGGTACCACCGGCCACGCGGAGTCGGTCCAGGTCATCTATGATCCGGCCGTCATCGGTTACAACGACCTGCTCCAAGTCTTCTTCACCGTTGCTCACGATCCGACCCAACTCAATCGCCAGGGGCCGGACGTCGGCACCCAGTATCGCTCGGCGCTGTTCTTCCGGGGCCAGGCCCAGCGCCAGGCGGCGGAGAAGTTTGTCGCGGAGTTGGGTCGGGCCAAGCCGTCACCCCGGCCGGTGGTGACCCAGGTCGTCCCGCTCACGGTGTTCTATCCCGCCGAGGACTATCACCAGAACTACATGGAGCACCATCCGAACCAGCCGTACATCATCTACAACGATGCGCCCAAGGTCGAGCACCTGCGGCGGGCGTTCCCCAATCTGTACCGGGACTAGCGGCTACCTCTTAGAAGCCCTTTCGACTGCCGATTTCGCTTGACAAACCCGGTTGCCAGCCCGATGTTCTCCCTCCCCTCTGCCGGAACAATCACATGGTCGGCGACGCGTGTAGGATCAACAGCATTGGCCAGGTCATCTGCACCAATGGCACCTCTGGAGACAGCATCGACACCGGGACCTTGGGGGCCATGTTGGGCCAGATGGGCGCGTCGGACGCGAAGGCCGCCCTGATCCTCAGCCTGATCAAGGTTGTCATGGCGTCGGGTCTCTCCAACCAGGAGATCATCAACCGGACGGCCGACATCGCCGCCACTGTCGAGCTTTGCCTCGATCCATCCGGCTTTCCCGATGTCATTTACAAAAACTTTCCTACCGCACTGCGATACGCACCGCTCCGGCTCGCGGCCGACCAAGAATGGGGCAAGCTCTGCAACCTCCTCAGAGGGATCGGCGTCACTTGTTAGCGGGAGGATTGACCGCTTTTTGAAAATCGGGGCGATTATGTAGGGCTCGGAATCGGGCGGTCGCTCTGAGCCCCGGTCCGAGCTGGGGTACCATGGCAACCGCCGCGGCAATCCGGTCGATCGCCTGAACTGAGTCACCGATCAGAACAAGGACCTGAGCTTCACCGACCAGCAGATAAGTCGGCGGAGCCGGCGATCCCGCTTGGGCCAAGGCCCGACTCGCCGTCCGGCGCGCGCTATCGCCCAGGCCGGCCCTTCCGATCACGGCGGCAACGCTCATCAGCCGGGCCGCATCCCACTCCGGCCCGAGGGCCAGGGTATCGATCTTTCTGAGCGCATCGAGCAGGCGCCAAGCGCCGGCCACATCGCGACTCGACCAGGCAGCCACCATCAGTTCGCACCCTGAAAATCGGAGATCACCGGGATGCCGCCGCCGCCCGCGGCTGCACCAATCCGCGGCCGCGGTCGAGTTCCCGAGGTTCAAGGCCGCGTACATCAACCAGCTCATCACCTTCGGTTCTTCCAAGAGAAACGGATCGGCGGCGAGGGCTTTGTGGGCGGCGAAGTCGGCTTCGGCAAACCGTCCCTCGTCGTTGTAGACCTCGCTCAGGGACACCCAGGCACTCGCCCGCCCAGGGCGACGATCAAGCACGGCCTCAAGGTCCCCGATGACTGATGCCTTCGTCGTATCGGAGCCGAACTCAGGATCGCCTTGCCAAAGACGAAACCGAAGGCGAGCCCGGGCTTCCAGTGCGTCGAGGTCGAGAGAATCAATTTGGAGCGCGCGAGCGGCATAGGCCAATCCGATCCGACGCCAGCTTGGCCCATCGAGATCGAGGGTTCGAGGTATGGCTCGGCGTTGGGCACCGGCGGGACCGGCCCGATCGTCGACCTGGAGCGCACGCTCCTCCGCCACCCGGGCGCGAGCGGTCGACACGAAGGCACTGGACGGCACCAGCGTCTGGGCCGCGGCAAGCAGGGAATCGGCCCGGTCGAGCATCGGGCCGGCCCGGTCCACCCCGGCCCGATGAAAGATCGATGAGGCGTCGTCCAGCAAGCTGAGGGCCCGTCGGGCCAGCTCCCAGGCTCGAGGATTCCGAACCAGTCGTGATGGTACCGCATTCACCTGCTTGTCGCCCAGTCTCGTCCGAAGGAAAACGGAAACCTCCTCCAAGATCGCCGTCTCGATCTGGTGCAGATCCCCGATCCGGCGTCGAACGACCTGGCTCCCAATTCGGGTCATGGAAGGACCATCGAGCAATTGGACCGCAATCACCAGACTATCGCCGACGCTGTCGACGGTGCCGGTTACCAAGGTCGAGGCCCCAAGCGCGGAGGCGATGGAGTCGAAGGGACCGGCCCGGCCGCGGAGTCGGGCCGCAACCTCCGGCGCAATGACCTTGATAGCCGAAATACTGGCGAGGTCGTTGGTGAGGTCGGCGGTCAGACCAGCCGCGAGATACCCCAGCGTCTGTTGCCGGCTTAAGTCGGTGAACGGCAGCACGGCGATCGACACCGGGCCGTCGGCCGGGGGCGATCCCCCCGGCGAACGGAGGAGCCAAAGGACCAGCGAGACGACACCCACCGCGACCACACCGGAGCCAACCACCCAGGGAGCCAAACGCCGGGCCCGCCTCGAGATTCGGGGTGAGCCCGCCAGTCCTTCCCGAAGCCGGGTAGCCCCTTGGATCCGGTCGGCGCGGGGCTTGGCGAGGGACGCTTCGACGACACTGACGAGCCACTCAGGAGTGTTGGGGCGGACGACCGCCAGTGATGGAAGGCGCTCCGAGAGGTGACGCATCGCGATCGCTTGGGAAGTCGGGCCGGTGAACGGGGCTTCGCCGGCGAGCATCTCGAACAGGACACAACCGAGGCTGTAGATGTCGCTTCGCGCATCGATGTGCCGATCACCGGCTACCTGTTCCGGGCTCATGTAGCCCGGAGTACCCAGAATCATCCCCGCCGAGGTTACCAGAGATTCGCCGGTTATGGCGACCAGCCGGGCAATCCCGAAATCCGACAGAAGCGGCGCCGCCCCATCAAACAGAATGTTCTCGGGCTTGATATCCCGGTGCACGACGCCGGCGGCGTGGGCAATCTCAAGAGCTTGGGCAACGCCGTCCGCGACCCGAACAGCCTCGTCGATCGCCAACGGACCTTCCCGTTGAAGCCGCCCCCGGAGGGTACCGCCGGAGACGAGGGGCATCACGTAATAGAGGGTACCGCCGCTTTCTCCCGAATCGAGCAATGGGACGATGTTCGAGTGGCGGAGCCCCCGAACGATCTCGATCTCCTGCAGAAACCGTTCCGGCCCGACCAGCGCGGCAAGTTCAGGCCGAAGGACCTTGATCGCGACAACGGTTCCGGACTCTTGGTCGGTGGCCCGGTATACGGTAGCGGCCCCGCCGTGGCCGACGGGCTCGTGGAGCTCATAGCGCCCCCCTAAGATCGAGGGTCGGGAACTCGGGACCTCCATGGGCCGACTCCGCGGCTACTGTTTGTCCAACTCAATCCGGCCGCACTGAGGATGGACGAGCTTGCCGACAATGTGGCCGCCCACCAATGAGCCCGACACCTCCGTCATCACCGCGCCTGGAGGTTGCTCGA
>JAYVJS010000557.1:0-5206 GCA_043769075.1 Gemmatimonadota bacterium
AGGAGCCATAGAACCGCGGACCAGCCAGGCTCACCCGCACCAGGTCCTCCATGGTGCGGACATCATCAGCTGGCATCGACGGCTCGACCGCCCAGATCGCCTGACGAATCGCCGGAACCAGGGCGCCGGCATCACCGGAGGCCCGAACGACAAATCCCAAACGATCGAAGTCTCCGCCGAACGACCGGTAGGGCACATAGATCTCGGACTCGACCGCCTGATCGAGACCCCATTGATGCAAGCCGGCCACCACGCCCCGGACCTCAAACGACTGTTTCCCCATCACAAAGCGCTTGCCGACTGGAGCGGAGGCGCCGAAGGCCCGTTCGGCAAACGTCGCTGAGATGATCGCCGGGTAGGGTTCCGCGTATACCTCTCCCTCTGCAAACTCGGTCCCTTCGAGGCGGGCCCCGATCGCCGCGAAGTAGCGGACTCCCACCGGGTGAATCAGCGCCGCGCCGGGAATGGCCGTTCCATCGGGGTGCCGGAAGTCATCCGACCGCCAACAGCAGCGGCTCGAACCGGCTCGGCCCATCGGAGACACGACCCCCGACGAGACGGCGGTGACACCCGGCAGGCCGCGAAGCCGTTCCTCGACCGCGGTCGCGACCGCGAGCCGCCGCTCGGTCGTAAAGCCCTCACCCATCTCGAGCTGGGCTATGGCAAGCCCGCGAGTATCGATTCCGGGATCGACCTGGATGATTCGCAGAAAGGAATGGAACAAGAGGCCTGAGCCGATCACCAGTACCAGCGCCAGGGCGACCTCGGCGACCACCAGGGCGGCGCGGAGCCGTCCCCGGTGCCGACCGCCCATCGCGCCGCCCACCTTGATCGACTCTTGCATCCTCCGCCGGCCGATGGCCCAGGCCGGAATCAAACCGAAAAGGACCCCGGTTATGACCGAGGCCGCCAGCGCGAAGGCCAGCACCCGGCCGTCGACCCGGACGTCGCCGGCCCGGGGCAGTTCACCGGGATAGAGCCCCGCGAGCACCCGCACCCCAACGATCGCCAGCCCAGTTCCAAGCAGGCCCGCCACCACGCCTAACGTCAGGCTTTCGGTCACCAGCTGCCGGGCCAATCGCCCCCTCCCCGCCCCCAGGGCCCCTCGGACCGCCATCTCCCGGAACCGGTCGGTGCTCCGGGCCAAGTAGAGATTGATCACATTGGCGCACGCCACCAGCAGCATCAAGCCCACCGCCGCCAGCAGGGTGTAGAGCGCCCGGTCAACGTCGCGGACAATGGCCCGCTGAAGCGGCAAGATCGGAATCGGGTTCGGCTCCCCTTTGCGGTTGCCGTGAAGCTCCGGATCGGCCTTCGCCAGCCGCGGGGCGGCGAGCGCGAGTTCCTGACGAGCCATCGCGATGGTCGCCCCCGGCCTAAGCCGGCCGACGACGTTGAGGAACCACCTCTGCCGATCTTGGTTTTCCGGCAGTGCGAGGTCGAGCGGACTCCAGACGTCGGTGGGCTGTGCCACAACCTGTTCCGGCCCCACAAAGCCTTCCGCCAGAACTCCGACCACCACCACCCGGCGCCCGCCCAACTCGATCGTGCGCCCGACCACCGACGAGTCTGCGCCAAACCGCCGACGCCACACTCCCCGGCTCAGGACGACGACGGCCGACGACCCCTGATAGTCGCCGGCGCCGAACAGCCGCCCGACCGAGGCCCTCGCGCCAAACAATTCGAAGAACCCCGGCGTGATCTCGGCCACATTGAGCCGCTCGGGCCGGCCGGCCCCGGTAAGGTCTCGGGTCGCCGGAGCGGCGGCGGCCCACCGGTCGAACGACGTTGTTTCTCGCTGCCAGTTCTGATAAATCGGAGTAGCGTGGGAGCCCTGGTCGAAAAAGATCAGGCGATCGGCTGCGGGATAGGGTAACCCTCGAAGCAGGACCCCATCGACCACGCTGAAAATCGTGGTCGTTGCTCCGATCCCGAGCGCGGTGATCGCGACGACCCCGAGCGAAAACACCGGATTCCGGCGCGCCGATCGGAACGCGAATTGGACATCCTGCTGGAGTTGGTCGAGCCAGGGCCAGATCCAGATGCCCCGAGCCTCCTCGCGCATCCAGGTGGTGTTGCCCATCGCCCGGCGCCGGCCTGCTCTGGCCGCCTCCGGCGAGAGCCCAGAGGTTTCGAGTTCCCGCTGCTTGAGCTCTTCGTGGAGCGCCATTTCCTCAGCCAGATCGGCCTGATGCTCCCGGCGATTGAGCCACCACCCGAGACGACGAAGGATTTTCATCGGCGCCTCAATTCGTGGCCAGGACGAGATGGATCGCGCCGACCATCCGCTCGAACTCGGCCCGCTCCGCCACCAGGTGTTTGCGGCCGACCGGTGTCAACGTGTAGAACCGGGCGCGGCGATTGTTGTCCGAAACACCCCACTCACCTTTGAGGTGCCCGTTCAGGAGCAGCCGCTGTAAGGCAGGGTACAGGGAGCTTTCGCCGACTTGGAGAACCTCATTGGACACGGCCCGCAAATGCTGGGCGATCCCGTACCCGTGCAGCGGCCCCCGGGCCGCCACGGCCTTGAGGACGAGGAGGTCGAGGGTGCCGGGAAGCAGTTCGTTCGTTTTGTCGGTCGCCATTTGGATGGGGCCTTTCTTCCATCGTCTGTCGATGGAAGATGCCACTGGCGCCGACCGGCGTCAACCCCCATCGACTATCGATGGGAGTTTCCCGACGGCATCACTCCGACCGCAACGCCACCATCGGATCGACCCGAGTGGCCCGGAGGGCTGGGATCAGCGCGGCCAAGGCCCCGATGGCGAGGAGCGCCCCGGTGGCGACGCCCCAGGTGGCCGGGTCGACCGGCCGGACCCCGAAGACCATGGTTTCCATCGCCTGGGCCGTGGCGAAGGCCGCCCCGAGTCCAATGGCCGCGCCCGCGACGACCAATCTCATCCCCTGGCGAAGGACGCCCCGGACGATCGACGCCGAGCTCCCGCCTAACGCGGCGCGAATGCCCAACTCTCGGCTCTGTTGCAGCACCGCGTAGCTCAAGACGCCGTACAGCCCGGCCACCGCAAGGATCAACGCGACGGCGGCGAAGACGGCCATTAGGGAAAAGATGAACCGGGTCCGGCCGACGCTCTGGCGAATGACGTCGGTCATCGGCATCACCTGATTGATCGCCGCAAACCGGTCGATCGACCGAACCGCGGCTTCGGCGGCCGGCCCGAGGGTCCGGGGGTCGCCTTGCTTGAGCCGGAGGAGCAGGGTGTACTGGGTATCCCCATAGTCCGAGCCCGCGTTCCAATAGACCTCGGGCACCGGCGGGTACCTAGGGCCGGAGTTTCGAATGTCGCTCACCACGCCGACGATCGTGGCGAAGAGGTTATTGCCCGCAAGGAACCGCTTGCCGACCGGACTGACCCCGCCAAAATCCCGGGCCGCCAGCGCGGCGTTGACGACCACGACCGGGGCCGCTGGATCGCCGTCCGTATCTCGAAGGAGTCGCCCGCTCAGCAACCGCTGCCGCGTCACGCCGAAGAAGCCAGGCGTGACGGTCCGACTTTCGACCAGGGGCAGCTTGCTCGGGTCGTCGGTTGGCTGGCCTTCGTAGACAATGGTGAAGTTCCTCCCCCAGTCGCGGTACGGCAGGATCGAGACATACCCGGCGTTCTCCACCCCAGGTAATTGCGCCAGGGCCGCGACGGCGCCGGTCAGGAACCGGTGACTCTCCGTCGCGCTACCGTCGGCGGCGGGTGCGATGGTCGCCACCAGCGAGAGCACCGGCTCGGGATCGAACCCCGGATCATTGGCCAGAAGCCGCCTCACGCTGTTGAGCATCAGGCCCGCGCCGATCAACAGCAGCAACGAGAGGGCGACTTCGAGCACAACGAGGCCGCCGAGCGCCCGACGAGGGCCGGCGCCAACACTGCTACCCCGCCCCGCCCCCAACGCCGACTGGGCATCGGTTCTCGCACCCCACCAGGCCGGCAGTGAGCCGCACAGCAACGCCACCAGCACCGCCAATCCGGCCGCCAGCGCGATGACCCGGCCATCAATCTGGAGTCCCGCGAGTTGGGGCAGCCGGTCGGCCGCCATGGCGCCGATCGTGGCTACGCCTCCCTTGGCGATCAGCAGGCCGAGCACCAGGCCGATCGCCGTCAGGATTCCGCTCTCGAGCAGTGCCGAACGAACCAACGCACCCCGGGAAGCCCCAAGGGCACCGCGCACCGCCATTTCGCGCCGGCGCTGGATGCTCCTGGCCAAGAGCAGGCTGGCGACGTTGGTCCCGGCGATCAACAACACCATGGCGACCGCGGCGAGCAACATCAGGAGGGGGCGTTGGACGTCCTCGACCGCGTTGGCCTGCAACGGCACGACCCGGACCGTGGTGCCCTTGAGCATCGGGTCTGCTTCGACCCGACGGGCCACCACGGTACCGAACTCCGATTGGGCCCGTCCCACCGTCGCGGCCGGAGCCAGTCGGCCCAACACAAAGAGGTAGTTTCCGCCCGACCGTGGGGACCCTTCAGGCGGGAGTTGCAACGGCGCCCACACCTCGGCGCGCATCATCCGGCTTTCGTTAGGCACCTGAAACCCGACCGGCAGGACGCCGACGACGGACTGGGGAGCGCCGTCGACCACAATCGTCCGGCCAAGAATGCTATCGCTGGCCCCGAACCGGGCACGCCAGAATTGATCCGACACCATTATCACGCCTTCGGCATCGCCGGGCGCCAGCAGCCGCCCGCGCTGCGGCACCACCCCGAGCATCGGCAGCAAGTTCCCGGTGACCCGCACCAATCCGGCCTGGAGGGTTTGATCCGGCAGCCGAATCAGCACCTCCTCCGGGGTCATCGCCGCCAAGCTCTGAACCGCCCCCGGTGACCGCGCCAAGTCGGAGTACATCCGGGCCGACAACGGCATACTCGGAAATTCTTTGACCCGGTGCACCGTGATCAAGCGCTCCGGCTCTCGAAACGGGAGCGGCTGGACCAGCGCCCGATCGACGGCCGAGAACACCGCGGCGGTGACCCCGAAGCCAAGCCCCAAGCACCCGATCGCGGCCAACGACATCCCCGGAGCCCGCCGGAGCGAGCGAAGGGCCACCCGGAGCCCCTGCCAGAACGAAAACCATCGATCACCCATCGGCGCGTCTCCCGTGAGAGTCAGTTGATCCAACTCCATCTAGGCAAGCGGCGTGCCCCCGAAGACGAAAGCCAAACCCCTGCCCCGAAACACTTTACGCCCCGCCATT
>JAYVJS010000558.1:0-3367 GCA_043769075.1 Gemmatimonadota bacterium
CCTTGCCGTGGCCCGCTCCGGACCCGGTTTCAGGGGTAGACAGAAATCTTCTGTTTGCCCTTGGACTTCCATTCGAACGTGACGTGACCGTCGACCAGCGCGAACAGCGTGTCGTCGTTGGCCCGCTTGACGTTCTTCCCCGGATGGAACTTGGTGCCACGCTGCCGAACAATGATGTTGCCGGCGAGGACCTGTTCGCCACCGTACCGCTTGACGCCCAAGTACTGGGGATTGCTGGTGCGACCGTTCTTGGACGAGCCGACGCCCTTCTTATGTGCCATATCAGCCTACCTTCACAGCGGTGATTCGAACGTCGGTGTACTTCTGCCGATGCCCGGTCTTGCGGCGGTAATTCTTCCGCCGCTTGAACTTGAAGACATAGAGCTTGTCACCCTTTGCCAGGCCGATGACTTCGGCCTCGACGGCGGCGTTGGCGACGAGCGGTTGCCCAGCCTGGACGGTGGTGCCGTCCGAGGTAAAGAGGACCTCGCTGAAAGTCAGCTTGGCTCCCGGCTCGGCCGTGTCGATAAGGGGGAGACGAACAGTCTCACCCTTCTGAGCTTTGTATTGCTGGCCTTTGGAGCGAAAAATCGCGTACATCTTAAGTTCCAGGTTACCGAGTTCCAGGTTTCAAGAAAGCCCGTAATGATAAGCCGCAGAACGGGATAGAGCAAGGCCGGGGCTAAGCCACCGCATAGAGCTCGGTGATATCCCTTCCGCCGGGCCTGGACATGAGGCGGAACTCGTCTTGATGCATCGTCGGATCATCCCGAAGCTCAATCTCGAGGTTGGTGGCCTTGCCAACGGCCACCATCAGCTTCGGCTCCTCCTCCTTGAGGTAGAGGGCCACCTCCGGGTGCATCCGGACACAGACAATCTTCTCTCGGCGCTCTTGGGCGCAGCGGCGGAGCGACCGCTCGATGCGCCTGGCGACGACCTCCGGCGTAAAGACCCGGCCGGTACCGTGGCAGAGGAGACATTCGGTCGTCATCGAGGCCCACAATGACGGCCGGACCCGCTGGCGAGTCATCTCGACCAAACCCAAATCCGAAACGGCGAGAGCTTTGGTCCGAGCCCGATCGCGGACGAGATGGCCCCGCAACTCCTGGAGCACCCGGTCACGATTCCCCTTCGTCTCCATGTCGATGAAATCGCAAACGATGATGCCCCCGAGGTCACGCAGCCGCAGCTGCCGGGCGATTTCCCGGGCCGCTTCGAGGTTGGTCTTGAGAATCGTCCGTTCGGGGTCCTTTTTGCCGGTGTACCGGCCGGTGTTCACGTCGATCGAGACCAAAGCCTCGGTCGGCTGAATGACCAGCGACCCACCGGTCGCTAGTTCGACCCGGGGCTTGAACAGCGACTTGATCTCCGCCTCAATCCCGAACTTGTCGAACAGGGGGACAGTTTCCGTATAAAGGTGAGCCCGGCCTTTGAGCTCCGGATCAACCTGATCGAGGTACTGCTCGACCTCGGAGTGGACGTCCTCAGAGTCGACCCAGAGAGCGTCGACCTTGTCGGAGAAGACGTCGCGGATCAGACCCCGAGTCAAGGAAGCTTCCCGCTGAAGCAGGGCTGGGGCCTTCCGGACATAAAACTGTTTCCGCTTGATCTTCTTCCATTGGGCCAGCAGCGATTCGACCTCACGCTGAAAGTGATCCTCCGTCACGCCCTCGGCCACCGTACGAATGATCATCCCGCCGGCATCCTCGGGCAGCAGCCGGGTTACCATATCCCTGAGGCGGGAGCGCTGCTCGCGGCTTTCGATCTTCCGGCTGACCCCGACCCGCGACGCATACGGCATGTACACCAGGAACCGGCCCGGCAGGGAGATCTGTGCGGTGACCCGAGAGCCCTTGGTGCTGATCGGCTCTTTGGTGACCTGGACTGGCAGGGTTTGGCCCTTCTTCAGGATCTCGCCGATATCGGGAAGGGTCCGACGGCCAGAGACCTCTCGCTGGCGAGGCTCGACGACGGCCTGGCGGCCCTGACGACGGGCTTTCCCATTGGCGGCGACCTCAATCTCGTCCGGCTCGACCGCAGCCGACTCCACCTCCTCGAGATCGGGGACTTCGCCCTCGTCCTTGTCGTTAGGTTCTTCGTCCTCGTCCGGCTCGAGGAGATCCGAGACATGGAGAAATGCGCTCTTCTCGAGGCCGATGTCGACAAAGGCCGCCTGAAGACCAGGGAGGACCGCCTCGACTCGTCCGAGATAGATGTCGCCGACGATGCGACGGTGGTCGGGCCGGTCGACCATCAATTCGGCCAACCGATCGTCTTCGAGAATGGCCACCCGGGTTTCCCGGGGGCCACTGGTGATGAGGATCTCGCGCTTCACGTAAACAGTCCTTCGCCGGAGTCACCTCGCCCGGGGGTACCGCGGCCGGGGGCGACATCACAACGCGTATACGGTGGGTGGCCGGGCCGAACAAAGCCCGAATCCGATTGAGTCCTCCGCCCGCCGTGACGAGCCACAGTAGTCTCCGGTCGCCGACCGGTCGCACCCGGATTCGGAGCGGAGCCGGGACAGGGTGCCCGACGCCGGTCCGAAGACCTTGCGACCAATGGTGGGATGGCGATGCTGGGAGGCTAACGATCGGGCGACTCGGTACGCGCTGACGGAAGGGACGACACAACGAACTACTCCACAGGGCGACGACCCGACAAACCGAGCTGATTGGGCTCGTCGGGCTCCACGACAGGAGGGTCTGGATAAGTCGCATGATGTAAAGATATGCCGGAAAGCAGCTTAGGGGGAGGCTTTAGGCCCCCCCTCCCCGACCGAGATCAGCCGTCGACCACCTTGCCGAGAATACTGCGGGCGATAACTAGGCGCTGGATTTCGCTGGTGCCCTCGCCGATTTCACAGACTTTGGCATCCCGCATCATCCGCTCGACGGGATAGTCGGCAGTGTAACCGTACCCGCCAAAGATTTGGACCGCCTCGGTGGTGGCACGCATGGCGAGCTCAGAACAGAACAGCTTGGCCATGGCGGCTTCCTTCTTGAACGGCTTGCCCGCCTGCTTGAGCCGGGCGGCCGTGTAGAGAAGATGGGTGCCGGCTTCGATTCCCATGGCCATGTCCGCCAGCTTGAAGCTGATGCCTTGGAAGCTTCCGATGTACCGGCCAAACTGCTTTCGGGTCCCGGCGTAGTCCCGGGCCGCTTCATAGGCGCCTTCAGCGATGCCGAGTGACAGGGCCGCAATCCCGATCCGGCCGGCGTCGAGGGTCTTGAGGAAATTGACGAACCCCTCGCCACGGGGGCCTAGCATGTTCTCCTTCGGGATAATGGCATTGTCAAAATGGAGTTCGCGGGTATCACTGGCCCGCCAGCCCATCTTGTCTTCCTTCTTCCCGGCCTTCACACCT
>JAYVJS010000559.1:0-7395 GCA_043769075.1 Gemmatimonadota bacterium
CGGTCCGCGGGGAGAGATGACCCAAGATAGCCGGTCCCGCCCGCCACTTCAATAGCGTTAGGCGCTAGTCATTGCTATTAATCAGAGATTCCCTAGCGATCGGATTGCGGAGACCCTAACCCGGCGGTCGCCGGGTTGGGGCAGAGCCGGCGGTCTCAGCGATCCGCTTCCGGGCGTGCTCGAGCGCCACTTGCAACGCCCGTCCTGACTCCGCGGCGACCTCAGGTTCGACGCCAACCTGTTCCCATTCCGCCCCAGTCCGAGCGTCCGAAACCCTGGTAAACGACACCGAGAGGCTGAACCGGTTGCCCACATCGACGAACTGGTTCATGTGCCCGGCACCCGCGGTCCGCTCTCCCACGATCGTGGCCCGACCTTGGTTCTTGAGCACGAACGCGAACTCTTCCGCCGCGGACGCCGAGAAGTTGCTGGTGAGGACGTAGAGCGGGACGGTTGTCCGTCTGGGGCCGGGCACCGTGGCCAGGCTTTTCAGGATCTCGTCGGTGCCCTCGAGCCGGTTTCGGACTCGAATCGTCGGGACCGGTTTGGCCGCCAGAAAGTGGCTGAACAAAAGGTGGCTCATTTCCCCGCTCCCGCCGCCGTTCCTTCGAAGGTCGATGATCACGGCGTCCGTGCGTTCGAGGAACCGGAGGGCGGCGGCGATGGCTCCACCAACACCACGACCCTCCAGGAAGCCCACGACTTCGAGATAGCCGATGTTGCCTTCGAGGACCTCGACCTTGCGGAGCCCGTAGTTCGCGCGCTGCGCCTGACGCTGTTGCTCTTTGTCGTCGCCGCCGGTCGGCCCAACGAAGATCGGCCCCGGTCCGGGCCCCGGGGGGCCGCCGGCTTCCCGGTTCGGCGGGGCCGCGATCAGGCTGAGGTGCTTGTCGTTGTTGACGGATCGGAGGTCTCGGGTGACGGCGCCCGCAAAGGCCGCCGGGTCGACCAAGGAATCGTAACCACCGCTTTGCTGCCGCTGCTGGAGGACTTGGGCAATGAGGCGGCCGGTGTCCGCGTCGACATACCGCCGCACCAACTCCGCCTGGACTCGACCGAGCACCGCGGCACGGGTGGCCGGATCGAGCTTGGGCGAGGGTTGGGGGAAGGCAACGACGGTGCGGAGCACCGTGACGGCCGCCAGTGTGAGGAGTGTGTGGGTCAAGGGGATCGGCATCGGCGCCTCAGCAAGGGGGCATGGTGGTCGATCAAGAAGGTATACCTTTTATTGCGATTGGCAAGATCGAGCCACCGCCGGCCCAGATCGTCGGCTAAGCTGCAGGAGTGGAACGCAGGCTAAATCGTGGATACATTATGGGATGGAAACGATGCCCCCTCGTCCGATCGGTGCCCCGACGACCGACGCCTACGAGCGGTTGTTGGCGCTGATCACGCGCGGCGATCTGGCGCCCGGTGCCAGGATCACCGAGCCGATGATTGCCGAACGACTGGGCCTGAGCCGCACGCCGGTGCGGGCGGCCCTGCAGCGACTGCAAATCGAGGGTCTGTTGGTCAACGACGGCGGCGGGGCCCGACCCCGGCTCGCAGTCTCACCGCTCGACCCCGACGAGGCCCGCGCGGTTTACCAATCCACCGGGCTGCTTGAAGGTGCCGGGGCCCGGGTTGTGGCTGGGTGGCCCAATGCCGACCGGGCTGAGTTAGCGGCGATGTTGAAGGCGGCCGACGGGGCTTTTCGGGCAGCTACCCGGGCCGCGCCACCCAATCCTGCCGCGCTGTTCTCGCGCCACCGGGCGTTTCATCGATGCCTCGTCGACGCCACGGCTACCACGGTCTCCCAGTCGTTATTGCGGTCACTCGAGCCACGGCTGACCCGGTTCGAGTGGTTCCATGGACCTCTGCTCCAGCTGGCGGGGCTGCCGTTCACGCCAACCTATGGCGAGCATCAAGCCGTGATCGATGCGGTGCGCCGCGGTACCGCGGTGGCGATCGAGAAAGCGATTCGGTCGAACTGGTCCAATGCGGCGGAACGACTCGTGCGGGTGATCAGGAGCGCTCAGGCGGTGGTCGGCGGCGGCTAGCCCGCTTGGGGGCCGGAACCAGCAACGGTTCGGCGGTCGGCAGGTTCGGGGCCCAGAGCCGTTCGCCTCCGACGAAGGCGTTCATGTTGTCTCCCCGGGTGGTATGCGGGGGCAGTTTCTCCAATTTCTTGACGTTCCCGCCACCCAACACGACGTAGTCCGCCTGCAAGGCCGTTCTCAAGATCTCGACCACGGCGTGGACATGCCCTTCCCACTTTGCCTTGCCGGTTCGCTCCAGTCCTCGGAGCCCGATGTAGTCCTCGAAGGTCTTCTCTTTTCGGTAGGGCAGGTGGGCGAGCTCCATCGGTTGGAGGACGCCCTCGAAGATCGCCGCGGAACCCAGTCCGGTCCCCAGCCCAAGGAACAACATTCGGCCTCCGCGGTAGGATCCGAGCGCCTGCATGGCCGCGTCGTTGATCAGTTTGACCGGTTTGCCGAACCCGGCCGCGAAGTCGAAGCCGACCCAGCCGCCGCCGAGATTGATGGGCTCATGGAGAAGCTGCCCGTTCATCACCGGGCTTGGCAACCCGATCGACACGACGTCGTAACTCCAATCCGCGGTCGCCTTCTTGACCTTGGTCACCATCGCCTTGGCGGTCAAATCGGGGCCGGAGGGAATCCGAATCGGTTCGGGCCGGCCGCAGAGCCGGATCTTGATGTTGGTTCCGCCGACGTCGATGACCAGGATGTTCATGAGGGCGTGTTCCATCCGCCGACCCGATCGGTGAGTTGGTCGGCCGCGAGCGGGCCCCAGGTCCCGGGGCGGTACGGTTCCGGCTCTCGATCGAGATCAAGTAGCGGATCGACGATCGCCCAGGCGGCTTCGACCGCATCCTGCCGCGCGAACAACGACGCGTCACCGATCATCGCATCACCTAACAACCGGTCGTAGGCGTCTCGCTCGTCGGCATCTTTTTGCCGGACCAAGGACAGCTCGGTGGCCTGGCCCGCCATGGCCTCGCCGGCTTTCTTGGCGCTGGCACCGAGCCCGATCACCACGTCGGGCCCAAGCCGGAATCGAACGTAGTTGCCCATGGCGGGGGCCGCTTCTTTGAAGACGACCCGGGGCGGGGCCTTGAACTCCACCACCACCTCGGTGGCGGTCGTCGCGAGGCTCTTGCCGGTTCGGATGAAGAAGGGAACGCCGGACCACCGCCAGGAGTCCACTTCGAGGCTCACCGCCCCGTAGGTCGGCACCTTCGAGGCCGGCGCGACACCGTCTTCCTGCCGGTATCCCTCGTACTGGCCCGAGACGAAATTGACCGGGTCGAGGGGCCGGATCGATTTGAGGATCTTGGCCTGTTCGTCCCGGATCGCTTCGGCGTAGGCATTGCTCGGTGCCTCCATGGCCAGAAACCCGATGACCTGGACCAAGTGGTTTTGGATCACGTCGCGGACGACGCCGGTTTCCTCGTAGAACTTGCCCCGTCCCTTAACGCCGAAGCTCTCGGCCATCGTGATCTGAACCGACTCGACGTACTGGCGATTCCAGATCGGCTCGAGGAAGGCGTTGGCGAAGCGGAAGTAGAGCAGATTCTGGACCGCTTCCTTGGCGAGGTAGTGGTCGATCCGGAAGATCGCGGACTCTTCGAAGGCGGCGTGGAGGACCCTGTTCAGGTCCTTGGCCGACTGGAGGCTCCGGCCGAACGGCTTTTCGAGGACCACTCGGGCGCCTGACGAACAACTCGACTGCTGCAAACCACCGACCACCAGCCCGAAGTGCGACGGGGGAATGGCGAGGTAGTGCAGCGGACGGGTCGAGCTGCCGATGGCCGCTTTGAGACGGGTAAAGAAGGCGGGGTCCCGATAGTCGCCCCGGACGTACTGGAGCCGGCCGGCCAACGCGGCAAACGCGTGTTCGTCGACACCGCCGCCGTACTCAGTGATGCTTGCCCGGGCCCGTTCGATCAATTGCGGCACGGTGTAGTCGGACGACCCGACGCCCACGACCGGGATGTCGAGCACGCCCCGCTTCGACATGGCGTGAAGGGCGGGGAAGATCTTCTTATAGGCGAGGTCGCCGGTGATTCCGAAGAAGACCAGCGAATCCGATCGTGGTTCGGTCACTTGTGGCCTCGTTCGACATGACCCCCGAACGCCAGGCGCAGGGCGGAGAGATACCGGTTCCCGAACTCAGCCTCGCCCCGGGACTCGAACCGGCTGAACAGCGCCGCGGCCATGACGTAGGCCGGCACCGCCAGATCGTTAGCGGCGGCCAAGGTCCAGCGGCCCTCGCCGGAATCGGAGACCTTGCCGGCGAAGTCGGCGAGCGCGGGATCCGCCGCGAACGACTGGGCCGAGAGGTCGAGGAGCCAGGACGACACCACGCTCCCCCGCCGCCACAGTTCGGCAATCTCTCCGATGTTGAAGTCGTACTGATAGTGCTCCGGGTGCCGCATCGGGGTGGTCTCGGCGTCGACCGCGCGGTCCTTCTTTCCGGCATTGGCGTGATGGAGGACGTTGAAACCCTCGGCATAGGCCGACATCATCCCGTACTCGATCGCGTTATGCACCATCTTGACGAAATGACCCGCGCCGGCCGGGCCGCAATGGAGATAGCCCTCTTCGGCTGAGCCGGTGCCGGGCACGCGGCCGGGCGTCGGCGGGGCCGCGGCGCCTCCGGGGGCGAGTGACCGAAAGATCGGCTCGAAGCGACGGACCTGCTCCGCCTCGCCGCCGATCATCAGGCAGTAGCCCCGTTCTTTCCCGAAAACCCCGCCGCTCACTCCGCAGTCGAGATAGTGGAGACCCTTTTCCTTGAGGCGAGCGGCTCGGGCAATATCGTCGTGGTAGTGAGAGTTGCCGCCGTCGACGATGGTGTCGCCCGGGGACAACAGGGGGACCAACTCCTCGATGGCCCGATCAACCACCGCGGCCGGAAGCATCAGCCACACCAGCCTAGGGGTTGCGAGGGCTTTGACGAACTCGGCCGGAGTGGTGGCGCCGGTCGGCCCCTCTTTCGCGAGTGCCGTGACGGCCTCGGTCGCTCGGTCGTAGACGACGCACTGGTGGCCGGCGGCCCCCAAGCGGCGGACCATGTTGGCGCCCATTCGTCCGAGGCCGATCATCCCGATTTGCATAGCGGTTCCCTAAGAGGGGTGGTTCTTCAGTATCTTCGACCGGAACTGTCGTAACTTGAATAGTAGCGACCCACCCAAGCCAAGGCGCGGCACCGACATGGACGACGGTAACCTGGAAGTCGGTACCCCGGTTGAACTCGCCGCCAGATTTGCGGCTCGGGTCGCATCGATAGCCCGCGAGGCCGTGGCGGCTCGGGGGCGTTTTACCGTCGCGATTACCGGTGGCAGTCTGGCCGACGCGTTCCTGCCGGCCCTCGCCACCGTTCCGATGCCGTGGCCGGTGACGGATGTGTTCTGGACCGACGAACGGTGTGTTCCCCCCGATGCGCCCGACAGCAATTACGGCCAAGCCCGCCGGCTCCTATTCGGCTCGGGGCTCGCCGCGACGGCTCGGCTCCACCGGATCCTGGCCGAGCGGCCTGAAGCCGAGGCTACGGCCGGGGCAGAGGCGGCGTTGATCGAGGTGGCCGGGCCGCTCGGCCGGCTGGATCTCATTCTCCTCGGCGTGGGCGAGGACGGACACGTCTGCTCGCTGTTTCCCGGCCACGCCGCGGTGGCCGAGGCCGTTCGGCTGATGGTGGCGATTGCGGATTCGCCGAAGCCGCCGCTCCGGCGAATTACCATGACGATGCGGGTACTGGCCGCCGCGGATCAATTGTGGGTCGGGGCGTTTGGGGCCGGGAAGGCCGAAGTGATTCGGGCGGCCCGAATGGACCCGACAGATCAGCGGCCGGTGGCCCAGGCGGCCCGGGGCCACCGGCGCGTGACCTGGTGGCTCGATCAGGCGACCGCGTCGCGCTGAATAGAGAGGCTGGCCCCTATGCCCGGAGGGATCGGAGCGGATCGGCTGAGACCGCCCGCCGCGCCGGGGCCGCCGCCGCCACGATGGCGACCAGCACCATCGCCACCGCGGCGCCGAAGAGCACGATCGGCTCCCGCGGCGAGGCCTGGAACACGACGTTGCCCACCAAGCGTGACAATCCCACCATAGTCGCCACACCTAGGACCGACCCGATCCCAACCAAGACCGCGATCCGACCCAAGATCTGCCGGATGATCGTGCCCGGCCTGGCGCCGAGGGCCATTCGAAGGCCGATTTCGCGGGTCCGGCGGCTTACGGCGTAGGCGGCCATCCCATGGATGCCGGTGATCGCCAGCATTAGGGCGAGCAAGCCGAAACCGGACAACGCGATGGCGGCGATCCGGGCCGGCATTCGGGCGTAGTCGGTCATCGCTTCGAGGGGGCCGACATCGGTCAGGGGTAGAGACCGGTCCACCGCGGCAACGGCCCGGCGCATCTCGGCCGCCAGCAGGCCGGGCGAGCCGTTCGAACGCGCCACGAGAAATGTCTGTTCGGGTCGTTGCTGGAGCGCCGACCAGAAGACGACCAGCCGGCGCGGCTCCGTTAGGCTTTCGTACACGCCGTCCTCGACCACCCCGATCACCTCAACGCGCGTCTCCGCGTCGATGCGGAAGGTCTGGCCCACGGGGTCGCCGGGCCGAAGTAGTTGCTCGGCAAACCGGCGGTTGACGATTGCGACTCGGCGGGCTCTGTCGTCGTCGTTCCAAGTGAAGTCCCGTCCCCCCTCCAATCGGGTACCCAATGCGCCGAGAAAACCGGGAGAGGCCGCATACTCGGTGACGCCGGTTGCCGCGTCGGCCTTGAAGTCGACCGCGTCATCACGAAAGACAACGACGTGCGACTGATAGAGGGACAGGGGAACTGAACTTCCGAACCCCGCGGCCGTAACCCCGGGCAGGGCATTGACCTGGTCGAGGGCTTGGCGCCGAAGTCGTTGGCGTTCGTCGTCGGGCTTCCGGTTCTGCGACGGGTCAAATCCGACGACGGCGACCCCCTCGACTCTGAGCCCGGTGGGGATCCGGATCGACCGATCAAGCCCCCTGACCGCGACCAGGCAGGCGGTGACCAACAGGGCGGCCAGGGCCACTTGGGTGACGAGCAACGCTTCTCGAAGCCCGGACCGGGCGTGCCTGACCCCCCCGGCCGGCCCCCCTTTGATGACCGAGGCGAGGTCGACGCGCCATGCCGCGCGGGCTGGCGCGAGGGACGACGCGAGTCCCGCGGCGATGGCCGCCCCGAGCGCCACGACGAAGACCCGCCAGTTCGGAGTCACGTCGAGCTGGAGCAGGTTCCCGACGCCGGGTGGCTGCCACTGGGAAAGGAGGCGGAGGAGCCAAGCCGCGAGACCCCAGCCGACGGCGCCGCCTAACAGAGCGAGGGTCAGGGTTTCGGTGACGAGCTGCCTGACGACCCG
>JAYVJS010000560.1:0-11716 GCA_043769075.1 Gemmatimonadota bacterium
GAGCACCGGATCCCATTGGGCGATCTGGGCTTGGGCATCGGTAACCCGCTGATCGTCGACCAATGTGGCCAGGTAGTCCCAAATCGGGGTGGTGAACTCGGGTTGGTTGTCGCGGGCGGCAATCACCGTTGAATCGACGGTGAATCCGGCCAGAGCGGCATCGAAGGTCAGAGCGGCGACGCCCTTGGCCGTGGCGGCGCGGCGCAGCTCGTCAACGCAGTTCGGCCCGGGCGCCATCGCCACGGCAACAACGAAGAGGATCATTTCATCCGGAAGAGATAGCTGGCTTTGACAAAGAACCCGTCGCTGGTGCGATCGAGGTCTCCGAATCTAAACCGGCCGTTATCCCGATAGCTCCCGCCGTACCCGGCAAAGAACACGGTGCCCGGCGTGGGCTGGAAGGAAAACAAGAAATCCCCCCGGAACCCGTTGCTTTCTTGGGCGCCGGCGGGGCCCCGTTGGTAGCCTCCGGTCCGGGGGTCGAAAAAGAGGATCGGGTCACCGGTCCGGCTGTCGTCGCGCAGTGCATCGCGTTTCGAGGCTCGGTACTCGCCGACCACTCGAAGGAACAGCGCTCGATTGAGCTGATACTCGAGCCTGAGTCTCGGGATATGAGTCACCGAAACGACCGATCCGTCACTCCGGCGCTGGAAGTAGGTCAGCACATAGGTCCCGTGAACCCGGAATTGGCTGGTCGGCCGAAACTGAATCGTCGAGTTGACGAACAGAATGTTGGCCGGCGACCACTCGAAATAGTTGACGTCGGCGCCGAACGTCGCATTCAAATTGGCGGAGAAAGGCCCCACCCACGGCGTGTTGAGGGTGAGGCTGCTCCCGTAATTGTGAATGGTGGCACCGCCCGGATAGGGCGCGACGGTGTCGACCACGCCACCCACCCCGTGGCGCTCGACGGCATACCCCTCGAAGAGCCGGCGATCGTAGCCGAAATACTCGAACCAATTGAAGGCATCCAAACTCCAACCGCCCCGAAACTGGAAGCTGCCGGTCAGGAAGAGCTGCCGGTCCTGTAGCCGCCGGCCGGCGACGAAATCAGGGTAGGTCCAGCGGCCGTTGACCCGGACGCCGCCAGTGGCCCTGGCCACCAGGCTCCCTGGCTTACCGTAGGTGGTCCATGAAGGACCTCCGGACAGGGTCACCGCGTCCGGCACGCCGATGAATCCGGCCGCCGCCTCGAAGGCGTCGCTGACCCCCTCGAAACCGGCTTGAAATCCGAAGTGCCTCCCGGCCCGCCGGACGTCGAGCTCCCAAAGCGGAGCGACCTCCTGGCGGCCGTCGCGGGTCGCGACACTCCCGACCACTTGGGCCGCCACGACGACGTTGCCGGGCAGCACGACGCGGGTGTCAACGCCGCCCAGATGACTGCTCAGACCAGGTTCGGTCCGACTCGTAAAGACCAGTCCGGCCCGCGATCCGCCGCCGAGTTCCCGTTGGGCTCTGGCGATCGCGAAGAACGGATGATCGGTGCCGGTCCGCGAGGACTCGGGCCCGTCGAGCGCGAACATCGAAGCCACCGTCGTGCCCACGACCTTGCCGGTCAGCTTGACGGCCGCCACCGGAGCCGCAATCCTCCGGGAGTAGATCAGTTGGTTCGGGGTGGAGAACTGCTCGATCCCCTCCAAGAAGAAGGGGCGTTTTTCGGCGAAGAAGAGCGCCCGCCTCGGATCGGTCACGATTTGACTCGCATCGGCTTCGACTTGGGAGAAATCCGGATTCACCGTCCCATTCAGCGTCAGATTCGGCGTAATGCCCCAGCGGACGTTGCCGCCAAACTCAGCCGCCTTGTCATAGTTCCACTGGTTCGAGCCGGCCGGCGACGGTAAGCCCGTGGCCCGGGCGGTCACGACCGGATTCAGATCCATCACGATCCCGCGACGGAGCCCGGTCAGCCCCACCATTGTGCCGCCCTGGCGGAGAAAGCTCGGCGCCGCCCGAAGGGCCGGCGCCCACGAATCCTCATGCCCGGACGCCTGGACTCGCCGAAGCACATGGAGACCCCAGTCCTGGACCTCGCTCGATTGATAACGAAGGGTCTTGAAGGGGATCCGGAGTTCGATCTCGAATCCCTCGTCGGTTAGGCGGCCTCGCGAGGCGTAGACAAAGTCCGGACTGAGGTCGGTGCCCTCGCGCCCGCCATTGCCTCGCCCCTGTTCGGCGATCGTCCCGTCCTGCTGAACCCCAAGCGGGTTGACGCCGAAGACTAAGGCCTGATTGCCGTCGTCGTAGGTTCCCAAATAGAACTCGACCCGATCCTCCTCAGCCAGTCGATCCCGGTTGGCCAACGTGGCTCGGACGGTTCCCGGCCGAGCCTTGGCCCGGACCCCAAAATGGAGTGCGGTCGGCGAATACCAGACCAACACTTCGGTGTCTTGCTCCGCCAGCCGCCCGTCCGCCGGCGCAAACTGGGAGAACCCCGTCAACCGGGCCGCTTGATTCCAGGCCGGCTCGTCCAGAACGCCGTCGACGACGATGTCGGACTCGATCCGAGGCATCGCCACCCGGAGCTGGCCGGCGGCGCCGGAGTAGGTCACCAGGGTATCGGGTGCGGCCGTTAGGGCAGCGTACAGCAGAGCAAGCATGCGAATCCTTTTGACGTCTCGGACCGGAGACCGGTTTGTTTCGGACGGCCAACTTTACCTACGAAGAAGGTCGGCGGGGAGTGCCGAACCCCAGCGAGCGGAATCGGTTAACCTAGATTGACCGGGGATAGTCGCTCCTCGTAGCTTCAGCCGCGCCACTCCAGAACCCTATTCGACGAGGAACCTTCATGGCCATCATCTCCGTGCGCAAAGGCTGGCTAGGAGACATGACGCTCCTCGACGCCATCCGGAAGGCCGCGCCGGGCGACGAGATCGTGATCGAAGCCGGACATCACATCAGGGAGGGTGATTTCTTTGTCATGATCCCCCTCACGATTCGGGCCGAGCGGCCGGGAACCGTGGAGATCCATGGCCAAGTTACGATCCAGGCGGCGGTGACCCTCCAGGGACTGAATCTCCGCGCCACTCAGTCGAACTCCGTAGCGGTCCGCAACGGGGGACAGGCGACGCTTGTCCAGTGCGACCTCCAGAGTAGCGTGCCGACCTATGCCCTGGTCTGGGTAACAGAGGGGTCGCGCGCCGCGCTCGGTGGGTGCGTTCTTCACGACTCGGCAGCCGGGGCGGTCCTCGTGGCTGGTGGCAGCCAGGTAATGATGACCCGCACTGACTGCCTCGGACTGGTGCTCCCGGCCGTCGACGTAAGCGGCGCGAGGAGTCATTTCACGGCGCGGGACAGCCGAATCTCGGGAATCAAGAGCAGCGGGGCGTGGGTGCACGACGATGGCGAAGCTGTCTTCGAACGATGCGACTTCAGTCACTGTGCCGGCGACCAGCCGACAGTCTCGGTTGAGGCCCGTGGCCGAGCGACCATCCGAGAATCGCTGATCCACGATACCCCAGGCACCGGCGTGTATGCCGGCAATCACGGGATCCTCGTCCTCGAAGCTTGTCGGTTCGACCGAACCGGCCTGGCAGCGGTTTTTGTCCGCGGGCAGGGCAGTTCCGTCGAACTCGCCGACACCACGATCGGGTACGGCTCGGGCAGCGGAATTTCCGCCGTTGAGCAGGGGGCTTTTCGGGCCATTCGCTGCGACCTCCAGGGTGAGCCGGACTTCGGAATCGTCGCGGTCGAGAACGGAGCCCGGGGCGCCCTCGTCAGCTGTACGGTTCGGGACGGAAAGGGGATCGGCTGTTACGTCATTGGTGGATCCCAGCTAGAGCTGCGCGACTGTCGGTTGAGCGGGATGGCGAAGCCGGGCCTCTACGCCAGCGATCCTGGCACCCTGCTGACCATGCACGGAACCGTATGCTCTGCCGTTACCACCAACGCGGCCTGGATTCGAGAGGGCGCCCAGCTCAAGGCGAGGACTGCGAGTTCACGGGGTCGATCGAAGGGCGGCCGCTGCTAGCCGCGACGGATCGCGGGCAGGCCATGCTGAAACACTGCCATCTGCACACCACCCCAGGTAACGGCATCGTGGTCGCGGCGGCGGGGCGGGTGGAAATCGAAGACAGCGAAATCAACGGGTGCGGCTGGCCCGCCGCCCACGCGATCGACTCGGGGTCGCAGCTCACCATGGTGGCGTGCACCTTCCGCGACAACCCCGAGGGCGCCGTCCGCGCCACCAAACGGGCCTCAGTCACTCTCCGGCGATGTCTCTTCCCGGGGAGCCAGTCGATCGCCGACCAACTTCATCATGACGACGAGAGTGAGGTGCTCACGTCGAAGTGCTTGGCCGGCGCTGACGCGGCGGGACACGTCCCGGCCCGTGCGGCCACCGCGTCTCAGCCGGCGCCATCAGCAGAGTCAACTCGGGCCGAGCTCGACGGTTTGATCGGACTCGATGGCGTCAAAGCCGAGATTCGCCGTCTGGTCGACCTGGCGACCGTTCAAGCCCGGCGACGGGAGCAGGGGCTTCCCGTGGCGGGCGTCTCCCTCCACATGGTGTTCACGGGCAACCCGGGAACCGGCAAGACAACCGTCGCGCGACTGGTCGGGAAGATCTATCGGAGTCTCGGCCTCTTGAAAGAAGGCCACGTCGTCGAGGTCGACCGAAGCGGCTTGGTCGCCGGCTTTCAAGGCCAAACGGCCATCAAGGTTCAAGCGCAGATCGAGAAGGCGATGCACGGAGTCCTCTTCATCGACGAAGCCTATTCCTTGCAAAAGGGCGATGGTGATCACTTTGGCCAGGAGGCGATCGACGCCCTCCTCAAAGCCATGGAGGACCATCGCGACAAGCTGGCCGTGATCGTCGCCGGCTACACCGATGAGATGCGCCAGTTCATTCAGGCCAACCCCGGCCTGGAATCACGGTTCTCCCGGTACATCCAGTTTGACGACTACAACGCCGAGGCCCTCGATCGAATCTACCGCCTCAGCGTGGAACGCGGCCAGCTCAGCCTAACGCGTCAGGCCGATGACAAGCTGACGCGCGAGGTTCGGGAAATCCACCGAACCCGCGGCGAGCGTTTTGGGAATGGCCGGGCCATCCGGACGTTGTTTGAACAAACCATGGAGCGCCAGGCCAACCGGCTGGCCAAGGACCCCCGACTCGACACGTCGACCATCGAGGCCGTCGACATCCCCGAGAGCCGGCCGACCCCAACCCGTAGCGTGGAAGAGACCTTGGCGGAGTTAGACTCGCTCATCGGTCTCGGTCGGGTCAAGGATGAGGTCCGGAAACTGATGACCTTAGTCGCCGCCAACCAGCGCCGGGCCGCGGACGGCGGCCCCGTCCCTCAAGTCGCGCTGCACTTGGTGTTTCGGGGCAGCCCGGGAACCGGGAAAACCACCGTCGCCCGCCTCATCGGAGAGATTTACGCCGGGCTTGGTTTGGTCAAGAAAGGCCACGTAGTCGAAGTCGATCGGAGCAAACTGGTGGGGGGATACGTGGGCCAAACGGCTCTCAAGACCAGTGAGCGGATCGAGGCGGCCCTGGATGGCGTGCTCTTCATCGATGAGGCTTATGCGTTGGCGGAGGGCGGCGGGGACAACCCCTTCGGCCGAGAGGCGATCGACACTCTGCTCAAAGCGATGGAGGACAAGCGCGACCGGTTAGCCGTGATCGTGGCAGGCTATGCCGCGCCGATGGAGCAATTCATCCGGAGCAACCCAGGCCTGGCGTCGCGGTTTACCCGGTACATCACTTTCGACGACTACTCGCCCAGCGAGCTCACCCGAATCTTCGAAAAGTTCTGCGCCGATGCGGGCTTTAGCCTCACCGCCGGGGCCAAGACGGCCGCCGCCAAGGCCATGGATCGCCTTCATCGGGCCAAGGACGAGAATTTCGGCAACGGCCGGGCGGTCCGTACTGTCTTCGAATCGGTGGTTGAACGCCAGGCGGCCCGACTTGCCAAAGACGCCGGGTTGGACCCAGCCGTGATCGACGAAGCTGATCTGGGTGAAGTGACGACCGCGCCGACTCGAACCGTGTCCGAGTTGCTGGCCGAGCTCGATTCACTGATCGGGCTCCGGGGCGTCAAGGCGGAAATCCGGAAATTGGTGAACCTCGCGGCCGCCAATCAGCGCCGGGCCAAAGAGGGTACGACGGCGGCCCCCGCGTCGATGCATCTCGTGTTTCGGGGAAACCCGGGAACCGGGAAGACCACCGTCGCCCGGTTGATCGGCCAGATCTATGCCGGACTTGGCTTGCTGAAACAGGGCCAGGTCGTCGAGGTCGATCGCGGCAAACTGGTAGCCGGGTACGTCGGTCAAACGGCGCTCAAGACGAGTGAGCGGATCGACGCGGCCCTGGATGGCGTCCTCTTCATCGATGAGGCCTACGCGTTGGCAGAGGGCGGCGGCGACTACCCTTTCGGCCAAGAGGCGATCGACACTCTGCTCAAAGCCATGGAGGACAAGCGCGACCGGCTCGCGGTGATCGTCGCCGGATACGCCGAGCCGATGGAGAGGTTTATTCGAAGCAACCAGGGACTGGCGTCGCGATTCACCCGCTATATCACCTTCGACGATTACACGGCCGAGGAGCTGGGCCTGATTTTCGAGAAGTATTGCCGGGATGCCGGCATCCGGCTCACTGGCGACGGTCGGTCCGCCCTCGCCACGGTGGTGACGCGAATCCATGCGAAGCGGGGCGAGCATTTTGGGAACGGCCGGACGGTCCGCACCTTGTTCGAGCGGGTCCTCGAGCAGCAGGCCGAACGGCTGGCCGGCGACGACGCTGCCGACCCGAACGAGGTGAGGGCCGCGGACATTCCAACGGGGGTCAACTAGACCCGGACGGTCAGCGTCGCAAGAAACCCCGGTTGACGCCGATCGATCCCTGAACCCAGACTCGCGGTTCGCACCGGGCACGGTTTCTGGGTAAAGTACGGCTCATTCTACCGAGTGGACCATGCAAAGCCGATTTCTCGTTGGGCTCCTCGCTCCCAGCATGCTCGCGGCCCAGGCTCTGCCGCGGGTCACCATCGAAACCGTCCTCGGCCCGATTGAAGTCGAGATCGATACCGTTCGAGCCCCGGTCTCGGCCACCAACTTCCTCCGCTACGTCGACGCCAAAGCCTACGATCATGGAGGCTTTCATCGCACCGTGACCATGGGCAACCAGCCCAACAACGCCGTCAAGATCGAAGTAATCCAGGCCGGCGCTGATACGACCCTCAACCGGGCCGGCACCCCGATCCCGCTGGAACGAACCAGCGTCACGGGGCTCAAGCACGTCACCGGGACCATCTCGATGGCCAGGGGCGGCCCCGATACGGCCACGGACCAGTTCTTCATTTGTGTCACCGACCAACCCGAGCTGGACTTCGCCGGCAAGCGGAACCCCGATGGCCAAGGGTTCGCGGCGTTCGGCATTGTGGTATCCGGCATGGATATCGTCAGAAAAATCCAGCAGAGCCCAGCGGAGGGCCAGCGATTGACCCCCCCGATCTCAATCATCCGGATCGTCAGGAGGTAGGATGTTCTTCCAGGCGCCACCGCCCCCGGTTGCCATCGTCGATGTCGCGGTGCTGACGATGGCAGAGCCCGGGGTCCTCGAGCACCAAACGGTCGTCGTGCGAGACGGCCGGGTCTCCGTCGTGGGTCCCGCAAAACGGGTCCGCCCGCCGAGAGGTGCCCGGATCATTGATGGACGAGGTCAGTACCTACTGCCGGGCTTCTCGGATATGCATACCCATCCCGAGGGGCCACTCGACCTGGTGACCTATTTGGCCAACGGGATCACTACGATCCGGGTGATGTGGGGTGACACCAACACTCTCGGATGGCGGCGTGACGTCACCGCGGGCAAGATCCCCGGCCCGCGCATCGTCACCGCGGGCGCGATCATCGACGGGAGCCCCCCGTCGCAGCCCCAGATGACCGTGTTGACTGATGCTGCCAAAGCCCGAGCGGAGGTATCGGCCCAGCACCAAGCCGGATTCGATTTCATCAAGGTCTACAACAGCGTCCCCCGAGGCGTTTACGACACCATCGTCAAGGTGGCCCGGGGGTTCGGGATGCCGGTGGCCGGCCATGTGCCTTTTGAGGTCGGCCTCCTTGGGGCACTCGCCGCGAAGCAAGCATCGATCGAGCATCTCCGAGGATATGTTGCGCTCTTGGTGCCGAAAGATGCGGCGGTCCAGCCGGGAGCGACACTCCGCTCCAGGACCGTGGCTTGGAACTACATCGATCGCTCCCGAATCCCCGGCCTGGTTAGGCAAACAGCGGAGGCCGGCGTCTGGAACTGCCCCACCTTCGTCGTTGCTTACCACATGATGTTGCCCGACACCGCCTACCGGGCGTTGATGGCAAGACCGGAGGTCAAGTTATTTCCCGGCCAAGGCCTCCCGGATCGAACGAAAATCTCGTACCTGGCCGACTTCACCGAAGCCGACTTCGCCGAGGCCCAGCGGGCGCTGGTGCCCCAGCTTGAGCTGGCGCGGGCGCTGGCGGCAGGTGGGGCGCGACTGATGATCGGAACCGACTCGTGGCTCCAGGGTTTCGCGTATCACGACGAACTCAAACTGTTCGAGCGGGCCGGCTTCTCCCACGCCGAGGTGCTGGCACTGGCGAGCCGCGCCGGACCGGAGTATCTGGGTTGGTCACTCACCCAAGGCACCGTAGCCATCGGACAGGTAGCCGACTTGCAGTTGGTCGGCGGAAACCCGCTCGAGTCGCTGGACCATCTCAAAGACCGCCGGGGCGTCATGGCCCACGGGCGATGGTTTTCTCGCGACGATCTCGCGGCCCGAATGGGCGCCGGCGAGTCGACTGGGCTCAGGGATCGATGACCCGGGCCAGCCAGTGGAGGACGTTCAAGACGAACTGAGGGTTTTGCTCCGCCCCGGGGGCATTCATGCCCATCGGCCGGCGTTCTGGGCCGGCGAGCTGGGCACTGAACATGGCGGCTTCCCCAAAGAAGGCGATCCGTCCGCCCCCGACTCGCATCGTCGCGCCTTGGAGCCAGCCGCCCACCGGGCGTTTCTTGGTGTCGGCCTCAAACTTCCAGGCAAACCGCGGTTCAAGTGAAACGAACGACGCTGGAAGGATCAGCACCGGTGCGGCGCGGCCCACGGCCACCCGGAAGGCCTGCCCGGTAAAGGTCCGCACTTGGGACACCCGCTCGGTCGTATCGCGGCCCCGGATGATCGGATGGGGCCGAAGCGTCCCATCCCCGGGTGTGAACAGCGTTGGCTCGGCGAACGCCTTGGCCCGCTCCGCTTCACCGCCCTCAAACCCGGCAACCGCGAACCCATCGGTAAACGCAATCCCGAAGATTCCCGCGAGTTGCACCGCGGCCCCGGCGAGCGGCATGTGATCGGCGATCAACAGCAGGGCCCCGCCCTGATCGACCCAGAGGGCCAGGGCTTTGATTTCCTCTTTGGAAAACGCCGATGGCGTGGGCGTCGGATAGCTGTCCCAACTGCTGTCATTGGGCTGGGCGTTCGCAATCACCAGGATCCGGCACCGAGACAGTGACTCGAAGTCAAACGGAGCCCGGTTGGCCGCCACCCGAAAGCCATCCCGGCGCGCCAGATCTCCGAAGCCCCAGAAACGCCCAGTGAGGGTGTGGAAGTTGTGATGGGCTTCGTCGAGGCAGAGTGTCGGCCCGACTCCAGCCGGATAAGCGGGCCGCCGAATCGGGGGACGAAACCCGGAGTCGGGCACCTGCTGGGCGCTGACCGGCCGCGCTAGGAGACCGACGAAAACGAGGGCGACTCGGCAGCGACTTGCGAAGAACATCGGGATTGTCCTGGGACTCAAGTTGGCTTGGACAGCTTGACGGCTACGAGCGGCCGCCGCGACCGCCGTTGACCTGATCAGGATCCCACTTTCTTTCCGGTGACTTGATTGAGAATCCCGCCGATCGCCCCGGCAACCAGGGTGCTCGCCCCCGCGATCCCGGCGTTGCTAAGCGGGACATCGCCAAGGCCCGTAGACACCAAACTTCCAAGTACCCCAGCGACGGCGCCCGCGATCCCGCCGTTGGCGGCCAGCTTACCGAGCCCGGAGCCCCAAGCCCCCCTTCCGGCGAGCCACCCAGTGACCAACCCGATCAGTGTGCCACCAATCGGGAAAAGACCGGCCGCTTGAAGGCCTGGCATGAAGTGGCCGAGAACGACCATCATCGCTTGCAGTCCGGTCCCCGCCCCAACGGCTTTCACCAATGCGTTGTTACCCACAGTCGTTCTCCCGGTCACAGGTTACGGGGAACTATCCTCCCCTCGACCCGGGGCCGTCAAGCGCGGGCGAGCTAGCGAGTCACGGCAACCGCGCCGGCAGAGCCTACCGCGAACGCGCGACCCACCACGCCGTGCATGGCCCGGTAGCTACTGCCATCGCCGACAGGGTGGAGCAGCCGCCAGCTGCTGCCGTCGTAGCGGATTGCTTCGAGGGCGCTGGTGACCAGCAGGACGTCGTTGGGCCCGGCTCCCGCGAATCCAATCGCAACGCCTTGCGCCCCGGTGGCCTCGGTGGTCCAACTGGTGCCGTTGAAGCGGAACACCTCGCCGTTGTTGGTGCCCGCATAGTAGTTGTTTGGACCCGTCCCCCAGACCGTGATCAGTGCGCCGCTGGTGGGCGACGCCACCGGGGTCACGGTCGAGTTGCCGTCGTATCGGGCCACGAAACCACCGCCGACAAGCAAGTAGTCGGTGGCACTGGTTCCCCACATCGCGTAGACCTCGCCGGGCGGACCGGCCGTCGCGGCGTGCCAAACAGCACCGTCGTAGCGCAACAGGGGCGAGAACCGGCTGACGGCCACGAGCCCGTTGGCGGCGGGGCCCCAGAGCGACAGGAGGCCCCCAGAAGGTGGGATCGCCTGCACCTGCCAGGTGCTGCCGTTGTAGCGGAGTACGTGGTTTTGATCCCCGACCGGGTCATAGGCCGTGGCGTACACTTCGTTAGGGCCCGCGGCCCAGACGTCGTAGAACCGGTAAAACCCGCCGGTATTGATGGTCGCCCAGGTGCCGGCGGTGTATTTCCACACGACGCCGTTGCCGACCGCGTAGGCCGTGTTGGGGTCCGCCGCCCAAACGCTAGTGAGGTCCGGCGCGTACGCGAGCGGGCTGATCGTCGACGGTGTCGCGGTGAAAACGATGTCCTCTCCGCCGCCAAAGAGTGTGGAACCTGAACCAGACAGGGCTCGGTAATCGCCCGTTGTCTTTCGGGGCACTTGGGTCCAGTTGGTGCCGTTGAAGTGGGCCAGGTATCCCGCGTATCCCGCGACGAAGATGTCGGTGGCCGAGGAACCCCAGATCGCCCAGAGCGTCGAATTTCCCGCGAAACTCGGTTCCAGCGTCCACGTCGTCCCGGTCAGCCGGACTACCGTGCCGAAGGCCCCCACCGCAAACCCAGAGGTCGGGCTCGAAAGCCACACGGCGACGAGGGGCGCGGTTGTTGGTGATGCCGCCGGCGTCCAGGTGGTACCGTTGTAGGTGAGGATGGTGCCGCCGTCCCCGACCGCCACCGCAAAGTTCGCCCCTGACCCGCCAATGCCGAACAGGTCCGTGCTGGTCGGAGAGGGTACGCTCGACCAACTGGTGCCGTTGTAGTTCGCGATGACGCCCCCGTGGCCAACCGCGAACGCGGTGCCGGGGCCCGACCCCCACACCGCCCGGTATCGCTGGCTCGATGGGGCGGTGAGCTGGCTCCAGGCCGTGCCATTCCACTTGAGCATCTGCTGCCCGACCCCAAGCACCTCATTCGGTCC
>JAYVJS010000561.1:0-3520 GCA_043769075.1 Gemmatimonadota bacterium
CCGCCGATCTCCACCCGACCGGCCTCGATGGCCGCGCGAGGCGCACCGAAGGGGTTGGGGTCGCGGATGAAATCGCGGGGCGAGTCGGCGATTTGGTTCACCACGTTTCGCCAGCCGACCGCCAGGCCGGTAGCCAGTCGGGTGTCGTCGAAAACCGAGACCAGGTCTCCGGTGAGGGCCAGGCGAGTGAATTGATTCCGCACGTTGGCGTTGGCAATACTGTGAAGCCCGGGAACGTCTTCGCCCTTTTGTCCAAAGTGCGCTGCAGAGGTCGACACCTCGAAGCTCGTATGGGCGCCGTCCTTTAGGCGCCATCGCCCGCCGACCATGGCGTTGTCCCAGTTGAGAAAACTCTGATTGCCCCCGGTTTTTCCGGCCCGGTCCTGGGTCGCGAAGACGGTGAGTCGCCCGGTAGGCCGCTCGGCTGGTCCGAACACCAACCCGCCGTAGAGATCTTCGAAGTGGTAGGGAATGTCGAGATTTGGGACCAGGTCGAGCGACTTCCAGTAGAACACGCGGGCGGTGCCGAAATAGCGGAGCCGATCGTTCCCGCCTCCAGCATACCCCGAGAGGGAGCCGTAGCTGACCCCTCCCCCGGCATGGAATCCGTCGCGGCGCCCGGTTCGGCCGGTAATGTCAATCAGCCCCGCCGTTGAGCCGCCGTTGGCGGCCTCGTAAGGGGCGGCCCGGACGGTGATCTCTTCGGCGGCATCGGCCGGGAAGGAAGAGAAGAGTCGACCCAGGTGATACAAATTGAGGACTTCAAAGCCGTCGATTCTGGTGGTGATTTCCTGGGCGTCGTAGCCTCTCATGAGGGGGCGAGCCGATAGTGGGCTCGAAAAGCTGACGGCCGGGATCATGGCCAGAGCCCGATAGACGTCGGTTTCGACGGCCGGAGGCACCGTTCTGGCGGCGGCCATCGGCATCTGCCAGCGGCCGTGGTCGGCGAGGTCAAGGGGGCGGTGGGCGGGAGCGGAGGCGATCAAGTCGGAAACGATCACTGGGGCTCGTTCGAGCCCTACGGTGATTGGGGATCGGGTCAGGGCGTGGATGGGAATGGTATCGGGTCGCCAGCCAATGGCCATGATGATCAGGGTATCGGGCAGGGTCGTGGAAATGGTAAAGCGGCCGAATCGGTCGGAAATGACCGAGCCTCGGCCGCGGCGGGCCACGATCGACGCGTTGGCAATCGGCGTGGTGCCGACGGCGGACACGACGGTGCCCCGGATTGGGTCGGCACCGATTTTCCCGGCGACGATGAGAAGCAGGATCAACGCCATACGACGATCCGGCGGGTTTCCGCCGCCCCGCCAAAGACGCCGAACCCACCCGCGAGGTTCGTTTCCGGGCCGGTCAGATTGAAATGGTAGCGATCGGCCTCGCGGTTCATCGCGATGAATCGGATCGTGGGTCCGACCCGCTGACCCGCCGTCAATTGGCGGACGCCAAGATCGGCCTCTGAAGCGTGAGTGAAGGCGACCGAGAAGAGGACGGCGGCGGAGTCGAGGGCCAGGACCGTGGCCCCGTCGGACCGCCATTGGACGATGATTCGCCCGGCCAAGGTTCCTTCCGGCTGGAAGGTAGTTCCAGCGACGAAGAGGGTGTCTCCCTGCGGCGTTTCGATCACGACGGGGCCAGGAATCCGGGTGGTGGCGGTGACGGCCTTGCCGTCGAGGGTGCCGGTTAGTCGATAGGTGCCGCGGGGAACAATCGGCAGCCGGGCGAGATACTGGCCGGCCGAGTCGGGGTCGGGTTCCCAGGTGGCCCGGCGACCGTCGGGATGGACCAGTTGGAGGCCCATTTCCTCGGGCAAAATCGGAGGTTGATTTTCTTCGGCGGGGTCGAGCCAGCGGAGCCGAAAACGGCTCAGGGCTGAGCCGGCGATGAGGACCGCTTCAATCAGCGGGGTTCGGCTGGTAGGGACCGGTGCGTTGACGACATGGTCGCAGGCGAGGGTGAGCGTCGCTACGAGGACGAGGGCAGGCGGGGTACGCATCGGTCGAGGGTCTCCAGGTTTGGTAGGAGCACGGTCCCGACGAAGCTATGGCAGATGATCAACCGAACGTCAACGGTTCCCAAAAGCGGCCCAAGCTCCAACGCCCGGGGGGCGTTGGAGCTTGGTTTGTACCAGTGGGCCCGGTGCGATTCGAACGCACGACCTTTTGCTCCGGAGGCAAACGCTCTATCCAGCTGAGCTACGAGCCCTCTCCTCAGTGGTAAAAATCGGGGCGCCGGGATTTGAACCCGGGACCTCCTGCTCCCGAAGCAGGCGCGCTACCAGGCTGCGCTACGCCCCGTGGTACATGGGCCCGGAGGGACTCGAACCCCCAACCTTCTGATCCGTAGTCAAACGCTCTATCCAATTGAGCTACGGGCCCCCTCCAACAACCAGCGCGAGCATGGGCGGTACAAGGCTCGAACTTGTGACCTCCACGATGTCAACGTGGCGCTCTAACCAACTGAGCTAACCGCCCGGGCAACTGAGGGAAGAGACGAAGGCGGACGACCATCAGAAGATCACGTGGGACGCGGATCTCTCTGTTCGGCCGTCCGCCTGCCTATTCCCTCGGGTCAAAAATGGCGGGGGTGGGATTTGAACCCACGACCTCCGGGTTATGAGCCCGGCGAGCTACCAGACTGCTCCACCCCGCGTCGTTGTTACATTCGTCGGGTCCTGCATTTCCTACTCCAGAGCGGGAAACGGGACTCGAACCCGCGACCCCAACCTTGGCAAGGTTGTGCTCTACCAACTGAGCTATTCCCGCATGGGGCGGGCACCCATTGTACCGCCGGGTGCCCCGATAAGCAACACTCAAGCCCAGGGTGCGCGACCGTGAAAATGGAGGCGAGGGGGATCGAACCCCTGACCTCGTGAATGCCATTCACGCGCTCTCCCAACTGAGCTACGCCCCCGTACTTTGTGGCCGCCCGCTGGGTGCTTATGTTGCAACGCGGCAAGCTAGCCGCCGCGTCTAGGCGTGTCAAGCAGAAGTCGTGCCGATTTTCCTCTTCACATAACGACGGATGCCCAACCCGAAACTCCGAATTCGTGAGTTGGCCGCGTCGAACGGCACGTTAGGCGGAGTGGCCGCGTGACCGACCGTCTCAACCTAATCGGCGTCGCCCAACTGGGGTTTATTCGGCGGACCGGCCGGTGGGCCGCCGACGCGTCGCGAGCGGTTGGCATGTATCGGGTCTGGCTGCCGCTGGTGGTGACTCAGATGCGCCGCCTTGGGGTCGACTCGATCCCGATTTCGCTGTTTCTGGCCGTGTTTACCGGGATTGTTCTCGCACTGCTGGCCTCCTACATCTTTACCGGGGCCGTTCCGCTTTACTTTGTCGGCGCCTTGGTGGCCAAGACCATCATGATGGAACTCGGGCCGGTCCTGACGGGCATGGCCCTGGCAGGGCGGGTCGGGGCCAACATCGCGGCCGAGCTCGGGACGATGAAAGTCACCGAGCAGGTCGATGCGCTCGAAACGCTGGCGGTTGACGTCCACGCCTATCTGGTGGTCCCGCG
>JAYVJS010000562.1:0-2612 GCA_043769075.1 Gemmatimonadota bacterium
CGAGGCGTGTCACCGGCCGTGGCCCTCGAACGGTTCGGTCGAGGCGGAGTCCTCGTCGGGGTCGATGCAGTGACGGCCGGCCTTGCCGACTCGGTGGGAACGCTCGCCTCGGTCATGGCCGAGCTGGGTGGCGGCCGCCCGCGAGTTTTGGGAGCGACCGCGGGCGTCACGGTCCCGAGCGTCACCGTGCCGAGACGAGCCGCGGTCGCTGCGATCGACGCCGAACCGATACGCCTCTTGCAGGCCCAACGGCGGTACCTGGCTGAGGCAACGGCTCTCTCGAATGCTTACCCGCGATCCATTCGACTGGTCGCCGAGGCGGTGGAATTGGATCAAGACCTCGACCGGCTGAAAATCGCGATTGCGGCCAACGAACGACGGCTCGACCTCGAGACGAACGACCGGGCGGAGACCGAGCGGTTTCTCGGTCGGCAGCGGGTGGAAGCCGGAGCAAATCGGGATCTACTGTTTCGGCGGACGCAGCCGGAGGTTTCGAAGAGGGGCCGCCCGATGGGGCCGCCACCGAATCGAGCGGCCTAACGGTCTACGAAATGGGTGGGGCGGTCCGACGTCTCTTTGCGGCAGCTCCATGGCTGGTGAAGCCGCGGCGGACTGGGCGACTTGGTTTGGCGGGGCTCCGTGAGAGCGCCGAACTGACCCCACCCTCTTTTGAACAACAACGCCCACCGGACCAGGGCGGGCGTTGAAGCCTTCAATCGCTTCGCAGGAGCGACACTGTGAATTGTAATGACCAGCTGGCCGATGTCCAGACTGAGACGCGACCCAGGATCACCGGCCCGGAGATCATCCACCGCATCGAGCTTCGGGAACAGGCGGAAATCCGGGTGGAGCTGATTGCGGGAAGCCGGTGCCGACTCGGGATCTACCGGGCGAGCCCGTCCGCCAGCGAGGTGGCCGGCATGGTCCTCACCAGCGGCTTCGCGGTCGACCTGGACGGGGCCCGGCAGCTTCGCAGCTCGCTGGCCCTGGCCATCGTCAAACTTGAGTCCGAGGCTGCAGAATGAGGCCGGGATTGCACCGCCGATTCGCCGCTCCACCGGCGCCGGACTCCGTGGTGGTTGGGGTCGCCTTCTGGCCCGACGATCAGATCCAGGCATTCGATAGCCGCCGACGCGAATTCGAAGCTCGGGGCCTGAGCCGAGCCGCTGCCGCAACGAAGGCGTTTGCTGAGACCAAGCCGGCCGCCACCTCAGCTGTAGGTCGGCGCCCGTGAGTGACACCATTGCCGTCGCGCGCCATCTAGTCGACCTCGGCCTCGTGCTGACCTCATGGTCCAGGTCGACCGGTAAGGGTCCGGTTGTGAAGGGCTGGAACCATCCGGACCGGGTGATCGATAGCCGCGAAAAGGCGAGCACACGGGTCCGACCGGGGGACCAGCTCGGTGTTGTCCACGAGTTCAGCGGGACCGGCGCCCTCGATGTCGACCGCCTGGCCGACAGCCGGGCCCTGCTGGCCGCCGAACGGGTCAACCTTGATCTTGAACTCGCGGTCGGTCTTCGAATCCTGAGCCCCCGTCCGGGCTCGGCAAAACTACTGTTCCGGATGCCGACTGGTGCGGCGGCAGTCCAGCGGAAAGCGGTTAAGGTGCCTGGGCAGGCGCTGGTGGCTTACGAACTTCGCGGCGGGCTAGTCCAAGATGTCCTGCCGCCCTCCGTGCATCCGCTCGGGCCAGCCTATCAGTGGTCGCCGGCGCCGCCTCGGACCCGAACCGATATCCCGATCATTCCGCCCGCCCTGCTGGCGCTCTGGCTTCGCGAACTCGCGTCGACACCATCCGGGCCCCCGGTCCGCTCTCCACTGCCCAGCGCGTCCGGTGAGGGCGCCTCGGTCATCGAGGCGTTCAATGCCGCCTACTCGGTCACAAGGATCCTCGAGGCGCACGGCTACCGCCGACACGGAAACCGGTGGGTCTGCCCGTCGAGCTCGACCGGATTGGCGGGCGTGGTGGCCGTCGACCGCGGGATCTACTCGCACCATGGCTCCGACCCGCTCGGGAATGGCCACGCTCACGACGCGTTCAGCGCCTACGTCCACCTCGAGCACAGGGGGAATCTGCGGGCGGCCGTACGAGCCGCGGCGGACCTGTTGGGGATGCACCCTCCGGCCGTTCCGATAAACGCCGAACGGATCGATCGGCTGCAGCGGGAGTACGCGCCATGACCGACGTTCGGGAGTTCGAGCACTGCACCGATCTCGGCAACGGTCGCCGGTTTGCTCACCAACATGGCGACCGAGTCCGGTACGTCGCGGATCTTCGCCTGTGGCGACACTGGGACGGGCGACGGTGGAGCGATGATCGCTCCCACCAGGTGGAGCAGTTCGCCAAGAGCACGGCGATCTCGATCTACAAAGAGGCCGAGGCCGCTCCCGACTCGGCTCAGAAGCTCGAGCTCGCCCGCCACGCGGCCCGGTCGGAGTCGCTCCGGGCTCAGACCGCGATGCTGACCATGGCGCGGAGCGAGCGCACGATCGCCTCGGTCGCCGCCGACTACGACCTCGACCCGATGGCGGTGACTTGCCTCAACGGGACGATTGACCTCCGAACGGGTCGCCTCGGCCCGCACACGCCCAACGATCGCATCACCAAGTTG
>JAYVJS010000563.1:0-6037 GCA_043769075.1 Gemmatimonadota bacterium
CCGCGACCAACGAGCCGATGTACCGGCTGTTCTTCCCTTTGATTCGCTCGGGCATGTCGCCGTGCAACCCCCGCACCGCCCGCTGGATTCCCTTGCTCCATCGACCGAAGTTGCTCTCGTTGACGCTGTAGTAGACCCCGACCTCTGGCATTCGAAGATTCTCATGGGACAACAGGAACTCGCCGATGGTCGGATCCAGGGTGAATCCATGAACCCCTTGGCCCGTGGTGTAGACCAGCATGACGCTCGACCCATACATCACATAACCAGCCGCGACTTGCTTGGCCCCGGCCTGGAGGACGTCGGCCAAAGTCCCCAGTCCTGTGGTTGATTCCCGCCGGTAGACCGAGAAGATGGTTCCAACCGAAGCATTCACGTCGATGTTCGAAGATCCGTCGAGCGGGTCAAACAGTACGGCGTATTTACCGGACGGCCAGCCCTCGGGAATGGGAATGAGATCCTCGTCTTCCTCCGACGCCATCACGCAAACCCGGCCGGTATGGCCCATCACGCTGGTGAGGGTTTCGTTGGCGAGTAGGTCGAGCTTCTTCTGCTCCTCACCCTGGACGTTGGTGCTTCCCGCCGTGCCAAGGACATTGACCAGTCCGGCCCGCCGAATCGAGGCGGCAATGATCTTGGCGCCGAGGGCAAAGTCGTACAACAGATTGGAGAGCTCCCCGGTTGCCTCCGGATAGAGACGTTCCTGCTCGAGGATGAAGCGCTCGATGGTAACGATCGGTCCGTTGAAAAGTGCCATGAGGTTCGGCCCGTCAGAAGATTGGAAAGGTGGCCGCTCGGCCTCGGCCCCGCACCCGCATCCCGCTGTCACCCACATCGATCGTGAGAGTCCCCTCGGTGTCTGTCCGCCACACCGATGCGCCGCTGGCCGACAACCGCCCGAGTGTCGGCGGGGCTGGGTGGCCATAGCGGTTGATCCCGCTGCTCACGATCGCCACCCGGGGCTTCAACCGCGCAAGCCATGGGGCGCCGGTCGCCCAGCGCGACCCATGGTGACCAACTTTAAGCACATCGACCCCTCCGATGGCCCCCCCGATCCGCTCCTCAACCGGGAATCCAGCGTCGCCCGGGAACATCGCGGCAAACGGACCGCTCCGGACCACCAGCACGACGGAGTCTTCATTGAGGTCTTCGCCCCACCGATTCCAGCCGGCGGTCGGGTGAACGACCTCCAGAGTCACCCCGTCAACCTCGATCCGATCCCCACTCCGGAGCGGACGCCAGTTGACCCCAGCGGCCAGGACCTGGTCGAGCAACTCCCGGTACGTCGGCTCGGTCGTCAGAACACCCGGCTCAAAAACTCGATCGACCTCGACTCCGCCCAGAACGGCGGCGACCCCGCCGACATGATCCCGATGGGCGTGCGACAGGATCATCGCGTCGAGATGGCGGACGCCCCGGCGGCGGAGGAACGGGAGAATGACCCGGTCGCCCGCATTTCCTCCGATGTCAACCGGCCCGGCATCGATCAAAACCCAATGGCCACCGGGAGTCTCCAGCAACGCCGCATCGCCCTGACCCACGTTCAGAAAATGTAATGTGAGCCGGGAACCGACGTGAGGCTCCACCAGTGCCGCGCCCAGACTGCCGACCGCCAAGAGGGCCCCGCCGAGCGCCACCCGTCCCGCGGCCTCGGCGATGCGATGCCGGGTTCCAAACGCCCAAGCGACCCAGACCACGACCCCAACCGCCGCCGCCGCGGGCCAGCCGCCGGGCGCAAACGACAGGGCCGCTCCCGGAACGCCTGCGCCCCACTCCGCCAGAAATTCGAGCCCACCGAGCAATGCCCCGCCCGCCGCCGCGAAGGCCCCGGCAACTCCCGGAAAGACCGGGGCAACGATCAGACTCATGATGACCGCCGGCACCGCAAATGCCGCGATCGGGATGGCGACGATGTTAAGCCCGACCCCGATTAGTGCGACGTTGCCCAAGGCATAGGCCGTCACCGGAGCCGTGGCGACCGTCGCCCCGATCGAGCCTGACACCACCCGGCAGTACGGCTTGGGGCCCAACACCCGATCGCTCCAAGCGGTGGCTGCCGTAGCCCCCCAGAGTGCCAGCCCCGACAGCCATGCCCCGAGATCGACCACCGCAAACGGATCGACGGCCACCACCACCACCAGAACCAACGCGAACAAGGGGCCGGGTGCTGGCGCCCGCTGCCGCCGGCGCTCGATGGCCGTCACGATCGCGAGCACCGTGGCACGGAGCGCGGGAGACTGGACCCCGATGAAACAAACGTACCCGACCACCAGCACGGCGGCGACCGCCTCCGCCTGTCGCCGGAGCCCCACTAGCCGCGCGAGCAGGACCACCCACCCCCAGATCAACCCGACGTGGAAGCCACTGATGGAAAGCAGGTGAATCAGCCCGGACCGGGCGAATGACTCCGACAACGTGCGGTCGATCGTTCCCCGCGAGCCGAGAATCAGGGCTTGAACGACGCCGGCTCTCGACCCGTACATCCGTTGCACCGTCGCTACTAACCAATTGCGGAGGCGGGCAAGACCTCGAACGGTCGGGGAGAGGACGGTAACCGACTGGACCGCGAGGATGCCCCGGGACGGGCCCAGCCCAGCCTCCGACCGCACCCATCGTCCTTCGAGGCGGACCTGCTGGCCGGCCCACAGCGCGCCGCCGGACAATCCAATTCGAATGGCAATCGGGCCGCGACACGGTCCTGATGGCTGGAACATGGCCGGTTGGCCGGGAAGCGCCGGTTCCAGGATCCGGCCGGCGAGAACCGTTGGGCCGGCCGGCACCCGTGCACTACAGGTCAGACTGTCATCGAGCCGAGCCAGGCGGCCATGTCCGACGCCGAGGCCGATCACCAGTGCCACGGACCGGGTCCGCCGCGTGAAGGTGCCGACGACCCCGACGGCCACGGCCGCGCTGGCAGTCCAACCGCCCGCAAGCCCCGCCACCACGCCGGCAGCCAAGCCGGCGAGGCCGATTACGGCTGGAGACGGGAAACGAACCGGGGACACGGCTCATAGATGCCTTGTCCCCGGTGAACTCACTAACCGAATTGCCGTGAAAAGAGGCTGCCGGACGCAATCAGGTCTGGGCTGGCGTTGTTCCACACCGGGGCGACAGAGCGACCCGGCGAAATCCGTCCATGAGGGCCACGTCGATCGAGGCCCGGCCCTGATGTTTGTCGAGCGAAACCTCGGTAACCACCGTGCCCTCGAGCGTGGCTACATAGCGGGGTGGGAGCCGATTCAGGGCGTACACGATCACGTCGGCCCGACACATCTCGCAGCCGCAAAACTCGGGGAAATGGGGTCGGAGGGCATTGTAGGCCTCGACCGCATGATCTTCGACCGCATTCTTGAGCTTCATAGGACGGCCATCACCTGCTTTGCGAAAGTGGATCCCGTGAACGTCGACCCGGTAGTGCCGGTCAGCCGCACCTCATGATAGGTCCCGATCTGCTCAGGGCCCATGTCGAGCAGTACGATGGCGTTGGTCCGGGTTCGCCCAAGCATACCGCCTCGCTTCGCCGGCTGCTCGACCAGGACCTCCGCCAGTTCGCCGACCCGGGCCATGTTCTTCCGGCGGGTGTGGTGCCGGGTCAGGGCAATCAGCCGGGCCAAACGCTCCGCCGCCACCTCGTCTGGGACCTGATCCTTGAGGCGAACGGCGGGGGTACCCTCCCTTGGAGAGTATCGGAAGGTGTAGGCGTCGTCAAAAGTCACCGCCTCGACCAGTGACAGGGTCTCTTGAAACTGCGCCTCGGTTTCCCCCGGGAATCCGACGATGATGTCGGTGGAAAGGGTGATCGAGGGGATCGCGGCCCGAAGCCGGTCCACGACCTCGAGGTACTCTTCCCGGGAGTACCGTCGGAGCATTCGTTTGAGAACCGCCGTTGATCCGCTTTGAACCGGGAGATGGACGTGCTCGCACACCGCCGGTGTCGTCGCCAGGGCGTCGATCACGCGGTCGGTAAAGTCGGTGGGATATGGGCTGGTAAAGCGAATCCGCCGGACCCCGTCTACCGCTCCCACCGCCCGAAGCAAATCGCCGAAATCCGTGTCCCCGTCCCGATAGGAATTGACTGTTTGCCCGAGCAACGTCACCTCGGTCCGGCCTTGGCTGACGACTTCCCGGACCTCCCGGACGATCTCGGCAAGATTCCGGCTTCGTTCCAGACCGCGGGTGTACGGCACGATGCAGAACGTGCATTTGTAGTCGCAGCCCCGTTGCACCGTGACGAAAGCCGTCGGCCCATCGGGCCGGACTGGGGGCACATCTTCATAGTGCTCCCACGACCGGAACCCGGTTTCGGCCCCGCGTCGCCCGGCAACGGCTTCGTGGATCAACTCGGCCAGATTGCGGTAGGAGTCCGGACCGACCACGAGATCAAGCTTCGGCACCTGGTCGAGGAGCGTCGCCCCCAAGCGCTGAGCCATGCACCCCACGACGCCTAACACTGATCCAGGGCGTTTATGGCGTTGCAATTCCCCGACCCGCCCGAGAACCCGCTGTTCGGCATGGTCCCGGACGGCGCACGTGTTGACGAGCATCACGTCAGCCATCTCGGGGTGGTCGACTTTGGCATAACCATCGCGGGCCAGCACCCCGAGCATCAGCTCGGTGTCGGCCACGTTCATCTGGCATCCGTAGGTCTCGATGTACACCCGCTTCATCGACTAGGGCCGGATCGAAAAGCCGAACGTGACCACGGTGGCCCGCTCGGTATAGCCGGCACCGTCAGACCGCCAGAGCTGCTGCAAAGAAACGTCGAGCCCGCCTCGGCCGTTCGTGAACCTGACCCCGGTGCCGGCGGCAAAGCCGAACTCATGGGGTTGGCGCCCGGCCCGTACCGGAAACGGGAGGGTCGCGTAGTAGCCCCCGAATCGCCACGGCCGATGTCCCGGGTTCTTCGGGTCGCGGATCAGCTCGATGCCGCCCGAGACCTCGTAGGCGTTGTCGGACCCGAGGCCCCCTTGGGCCTTTAGATCGGCGTTCGAGGCGGCCCACCGCTTGGCGGCATAGCTGGCCGCCAGTGCGACCTTGTCCGCCGGCTGCCATCGAGCCCCAAATCCGTAGCTGGTCGGCAAATCGGTGCGCGCGATCCGAGTCGTATCCCGCTCAATATTCAGATGACCGTCGCTCCGAAAGGTCCCGGCGAGCGTCAGCCGTGGCAGCACCCGGAGCGAGATTCCAGTCGAGAGCCCGGCCCCGAGATACGAGAGTGTCGACCGTTCCGACGCCGTCGAGTAATTGCTGTCGGCGAAGGTGCGTCGGTTCTCGATTCGGTTCGACCCGGTAATGGCATGGACCCCGATTCCGATGTGGAGAGCCCCGGTTACCCGCCAACCGGCCGCCACCCGAAGATCGGACAGGCCGCCCCGCGAGATCAAGGTATCGAACACCCCGACCGGAACGCCCCGGAGGCTGATGGTGTCCACCGTGCCTAACGCGAAATTTCGGTCGGTGTATCCCGACATGCTGATCGAAGCACCAAACGGAGTTCCTCCAATCGGGCCGAGGGCGGTTATTTGGGGAAACCGGTTGTCCTTACCCGACGCCCGTCCGAATGGATTGATCGAGGTTCGAAAATTCTGGGCGCTCGTGAACAGCGATGTGAACTGGGTCGCTGATGCGGGCATGGCCGGGTTCAAGCTCGACTCCAGGTCGAACAGGCCGAAGGCCCCACCGGTCGCGACGGCGCGAGGCGAAAAGGGGCGGACCGGAAGCCCGAGGCCCCGGATCCCGAACTGGGACGACTGACCCCGGCCCTCGGCCGGGATAGTGGCGACCAGAAGGGAGACCATCACAAGTCGCTTCATCCTACGGCCTCCCCGGGCGGGTTGGGAGCCCGTAGGTGATTCGGATCCTCGGCGCCCCGGTCGCCGACCGGGTCGAGAAGAACGCGGGCTGCATGAAGCCGCCCCCGAGCGGTTCGTCTTGATGGGCAATGAAGATGACCGGTGGAGGCCCCCCCTGGGCTTGCCATTGCGCCACCAACGGAAGCAGGTCGACCTCGGCGATCCGCGTCGTGCCTTCCCCGAGA
>JAYVJS010000564.1:0-5611 GCA_043769075.1 Gemmatimonadota bacterium
CCAGGGCCTGTGACTGGGCGCCCAATTGCTCGACCGTCTCAAACAACGGGCGCCGCAATTCCGCAATGTGAATCGCGGTCGAGATCTGGGTACCGATCGCCGCGATCGCCGCCAAATCGCGGGCCCGGTAGTGATAGCGTTTGTGATGCTCCAGTTCGAGCGTCCCAAGGGCCTGGTCGGCGAACCGGAGCGGCTGAATGACAATGGTCCGGACGGCATCGTTCGCGTCCAGACCGGGCCGTTGCCGGGTATCTTCGACCAGGAGCAACTCGCCCCGGTCGATCGCCTGCCGACGAAGCGGTTCAAGCCCCGGATCAGGGTCCCCTCGCCCAGCTCGACCGCTCGCAGCTCGATAGGCCATCGTCGGCGTGATCGGCCCTCGATAGACCCGGAAATCGCCCCAATCAAGTAGCCGGTAGGCCAAGTCCTCGAGTTGCTCGAACGAGAGCCGGAGGCTGACGTTGCTGGTGATCGTCGATTGCATCATGTGGACCTTGTTCAGGTCCTCGGCGGCAATCGCCTCTTCCAGAAGTATCCGGGTCAGGAAGCCGAGCACGCCCAAGGCAATGGCGACCGACAACCATCCCGCCGGCGCCAGGGCGGTCAGAGCCCAAGTGGCAATCGCCGCCGCCAGGACCGACACCAAGTACGACACGATTTCCCAGCGGAGCAGAAAGCCGCGGTCGTCGGAGGTCAACTTGCCCCGGGCGAGCAGCGAAAAGTAAAACAAGGCGCGGGTGGCGAAAAAATAGCTCCCGATGAACGCCGCGGCCGCCGGCAGAAACTCGAGACCGAGGGTCGAGAGGCCGATCCATCGAACGGTGGCCGCGTAGAATCCATAGGCGATGGCGAAGCCCACCACTTCCCGCCCCGCGTTAACGGCCGTGGCCCAGGGTGTTTTCCGGAGGATCGCCCAGTCGGTCACCGCCGCCCCGACCCACAGGCCCATCGCCACGCTGGCGGCGGGGGCGGCCCCGACCCCCACCAGCGCCGCAACGCCGGTTTGGGTGAGGTACGAGAACTTGCTGAGGCGAACGGGGGCCGACCGCAGGACCACTACGCTCGCGGCAATGACCAGCGGGACGAAAGGGAAAAGAGCCCACCGAAGGTCGAGCACCGCGCTGAGAACGGCGATTCCGAATCCTCCAACCGCAAGCACCGCGGCGTACCTCCGAACGAGCGTCTCCGCTCGGCCGACCTCGGGGGCGGCGGTCACACGAAAAAGTCACCGGGAACGAGGGCGTACCGTTCCGGATTGGTGACTTTGACGATCGAGCGAAGGAAGTGACCGTCGGGCGCCCGTTCTTGGAGGTCAACGGCGATCCCAGGCGGCAGGGCAATGCCGCCGTTGGAGTCGATTGCGATTCGGACCATTGGCCGGTTGAGATGCTCCCGATCGTTGGCGGTCGAGGCCACGATGGCCACCTCGAACGTGTCGAGAATGACGCAGGTGCCGATCGGATATACCCCGATCAGATTGATCAACGCCTTCACGATCATCGGATCGTAGCCCCGGAGGGCATTACTCCACATCTCCTTCAGCACCTGATCGGGCTCGATCGGCGTGGCCTGGTACGATCGGCGAGTCGTCGCGGCATCGAAACCGTCCGCGACCGCGACGATCCGGGAAAACAGCCCCAACGTCCGCGGGCGAATATGCCGGGGATACCCGGTCAAGTCGATCTTCATGTGGTGCTCGTGGGCCACCAGGATCGGGCGGTACGGGATTTCGTCGTAGCCACGGAGGCTGAACAGCGTCATGGCCCCCCGCCACGGGTGCGCCTGCATCTCACGCCATTCCGCCTCTTCAAGGCTCGAGGTCTTGTTCGTGATGGCGATCGGAACCTTCGCCTTGCCCACGTCGTGCAGTAAGGCGGTCATCCCCAAATCGTAGAGCTGCAGCTTACTGAACCCGATCTTCCGGCCGAGGGCGACCGCAAAAATGCAGACATTGACCGAATGCATGAAGGTGTATTCGTCATAGTCCCGGAGCGTCGTGAGGCCGATGATGGAGGTCTCGTTGACCAGGACCTGGTCGACGATCATCTGCACGGCCCGCTTCACTTTCTTGAGACTCGAGGCTCGCCCCATCCGGACCGAGTTCACCACTTCTTTGGTAACGGCCACCCCCTGGGCGTAGGTCCGCTTGGCGACTTCCTTCGCCTCCCGTTCCCCGCCGATGTCCTCGGTGGTCTGGGAGCTCGGCTCGAGGTCGATATTCGGCACGTTGGCCGACGCCAAGCGATCGATCAGCTCGACATACCGGTCGTCCGACGGCTGGGCCGCCAAGCTGAGGAGGATGCTGAGGAACGCCAGCCACTCTCGACGTTCCACACCGGTGTGGACCCGGAGCACCCCGATATCAAAGGCCCGAAAGATCGACAGGACGCCACTGAAGGCCGCGAAGTTATCCAGTTCGAGCCGGAGGCGGACCGAGTTTAGAAAAAGGAAATCGCCGGACAGCCGGAGCTCGAGGTCCGTCTCGATCGCGAGGAAAGCGACCGACGCATGGTGGAGCTCGTCGAGGGTCTTCTGCACCGTCGCATTTTCAACCGGGTACAGTTTGAGCGACCGGAGGGTCGAGTGAAGGGTCAGGAGGAACCCGCGACCGGAGGAACGAATGAACCCTTCGTCGCCCGACTCGCGGGCACCGGGAGGTTTGGAACGGGACTCGTCCATCACTCACCCCACTCCCGCAGCGCCCGGGCGGCCGCGTTGCGAACCGAGAGTTCCTTGTCGTTCGCCGCCCGCTCGAGAAGGCCCCTGGCTTGGTCATTCCGAATCTTGGCGATCGCATACGCCGCACAGGTCCGGGTGTCGGCCGATTCCTTCCGCCGGAACAAACCCTTGGGCTCGAGGATCTCGCCAAGCGACCCGAGGCCGGCCGGGCCGGCCACCGACGCATAGGCTTCGAAGAATTGCCGTTTCTCGGCCCGTTCCAATTCGTGGGGCTGCTTCCCCTGGATTACCGCCTCGAGCCGCTTAAGTGCCCCCTTGAACCCTCGCGCCGCGACGACGGCGACCGCCGCGAGGCGAACGCCTCGATCGGGGTCATCGAGCCCGCGTTCGAGAAGCGTCATCGCGCCCGGCGTCCCCAGCGCGCCGAGCGCCTCGACCGCCGCCAAACGAATCGAGGCCTCCTTGTGCCCGAGCAAATCGCCTAACGGGGCGACGGCCTGCTGCAATCCGATCCGCCGGCACACCTGAATGGCAGCGAGCAGCCCTGCGGAGGTTCGATCCCTGAGCAATTCCAAGAAATAGTCCAAATGGCCGCGGGCGATTCGCTCGGCGGCGGCGTCGAGCACAGCCCGAGCCCGGGAGTTTTTCACGTTCGGCAGGTGGGCCAACAGCGGGGCCAGCGCCGCCACCCGAAGTTCCTTCAGCAACTCGGCCATATCATCGTCCTGGGCGAGGCCCGCCGCCTCGTCAACGACTTGGAGCATCTGGGCGAGAATCGCCGGCTCGCTGAGCCGATTCTCGAACGAGTCAAGCTTGGCTCTCACGGCCGGATCCAGAGCCCCGGCCCGGGTCCCGATCAACCGCAGTTCCCGGAGGATCCACGCGACGGTCCGGAATTCGCCGCGACTGAGGAGGTTCGGGAACATCGATTCGAGGATCGCCACGACCTCTTCGCGCACCGCCAGAACCGGCTGGGTCTCAAAAACATCGAACAGCGCCGAGAGCGCCGAGGTCCGGATGTCGCGGGTGTACTCCTCATCGACCTGCTGCTTCAGGGTATTGATCTCGGTTTCGTCGAGGAAATACAGCGTCGCATCGAACTCGTCGAGATCGATCATTCCCGGCCCGATCGTCCCGAGTTCGTCCCGCACTTTCTGCTGGGTCTGGGCCTGTTGATAGGGATCCGGACCGGCCATGCCCATCTCGACAGCTTGGGGATCGAGTACCGACAGCGTATCGGTGATGATCTCGGCAAACCGGTAGTCGATCAGCGCGAAGTTGTGTTCCCACAACAACGTCAGGAGGTCGTCCCCAGCGTCGGCGGCCAGCAGCCGGGCCCGCACCACCGTCTGGAGGAAGACGGCGAGTTCCTCCTCTTCGGCCCCCGGCCGCAGAGTCAGGACTCGAAGACCATCTTTGTAGAGCGTCCAGGCAAAGCTCTCCGACTTCGTTGCCTGGTGGTACACGACTTGGTCTTCCCACAGCAATTCCGTCTCGACCGCCCGGATGGTCAACTCGGGCACCGACGACCAGATCGGATGGAACGCGGCGCGGATCCCGTCGATCGAGCGTTGATAAATGGGATTGTTCGGGAGATACATCTGAAACGCCCGCACCGCCTTGACGATGGTGCGAATCAGTTCCTCTACCACCTGTGGCGGAAGCGGAAGGGAGGCCGCGTCCGTGGCGTCGATTTCGGTGGTCAGTCTCTCCCCCAGGTAAGTCCGGACGAGGCCAGCGGAACTCTGGCCCCAAGATAAACCGTTGCCAAGTTCCGTGCCGACAACGACCTCCAGTTGCGCTTCGGGTCGCCTTCGGGTACTTTGGTATAGTTTCGGGTCCGGAATCGACCCCCTCGGGAGTCATCGTATGGCCATGACCAAGCGCCAAAAAGAGATCTTGAGCTACCTCGAGGTCCACATTCGAGACCATGGCTTTGCGCCAAGTTTCGAGGAAATCGCCGAACACTTCGGCTTCCAATCACTAGCGACGGTACACGAGCATCTCACGAATCTGGAACGAAAAGGCTACATCCGGCGGACCTACAACGAGAGCCGGTCGATTGAGGTGTTGCCGCCCAAAGGGACCGCCGGGGCCACCGAAATACCCCTCCTCGGACTGGTCGCCGCCGGAGCCCCGATCGAGGCGGTCGTCCACGGCGAAACACTGGCCGTCCCCGATCACATGCTCAGCCGCCGGGGGCCGAACTATGCCCTTAAGGTCAGGGGCAATTCGATGATCGATGACCACATTGTCGAAGGCGATTTCGTCGTCATTCAGGGGCGGCAAGCCGCTGACAACGGCGAAATGGTTATTGCGCTTGTGAACGGCGCCGAGGCCACGGTCAAGCGCTATTACCGGGAGGCCGGCGGCTGGGTCCGGCTCCAACCATCGAATCCCAATGTCCAAGCGCTTCGGTTTCCCGAAACAGACGTCATGATCCAAGGCGTTGTCGTGGGCGTCATCCGCAGGTATCAATAGGCTCAGATCGGTCGGCCACGACAGGCCGGCCGCGGATTGCCCCCAGGAGTTTGGTCCTACCGTCAAAGGCCCCTTCGGTCTAAATTCCACTCCTCATGCCGCGGACGTTTCTCGCGACGCTTCAGTTTGATGGCACTGCCTTCCTCGGCTGGCAGCGGCAGCGCGGAGGTCGCACCGTACAAGCCACGTTTGAGGCCGTTCTCGAGCGATTGACGGGCCACCCGGTGCGCGCCCACGCGGCTGGACGGACCGACGCCGGGGTTCACGCTTTGGGTTTGGGGGTGAGTATGACCCTCCCCGATCGCTGGACCCCGCCCGCATTAGGCCGGGCGCTGAATGCCTTGCTGCCGACCGACTGCTTCGTCGTTGACGTCCGTGAGGCGGTGTCGAGTTTTCAGGCCCGCCGGGCGGCGACCGAACGGCGGTACCGGTACCTGATCGGCACCGATCG
>JAYVJS010000565.1:0-4255 GCA_043769075.1 Gemmatimonadota bacterium
TCAGATTGACGTCCCGGGTGTAAATCGAGCTCGACAGGCCGTACTTCACGCTGTTGTTGATCGCCACCGCTTCGTCGAACGAATTAAATCGGATGACGCTCAACACCGGCCCAAAGATCTCTTCCTGGGCCGCCCGATGGTTAGACCGGACACCCGCCAAAATCGTTGGTCGATAGAACCACCCGCGCCCAAGCGCCGGACTCCGGGGACGTTTGCCGCCGGCAGCAATTACCGCACCCTGCTCCGTCGCCAGCTCGACATACGCCTCGACTTTGGCCCGAGCAGCCTCATGGATCAACGGCCCGACCTGGCTCTTCGGCAGCCGCCCATCACCCAAGATGAGCCCCTCTGCGGCCGATGCCACCCGGGCGAGAAATCGATCGTGGACTCGCCGGTGCAACAAGAGCCGACTGGTGGCGGTACACCGTTGGCCGGTCGTCCCAAAGGCACCCCAAAGCACGCCGTCGAGGGCTAAGTCGAGGTCGGCGTCGTCCATGACGATCATTGCGTTCTTGCCGCCCATCTCGAGCGACACCCGCTTGTGCATCCGGCCACAGGTTTCGCCAACGAGCGAACCGGTCTCGGTCGAACCCGTGAACGAAATCACCGGAACCGCCGGATGCTCGACTAAGGCCCGGCCCACGGTCTCGCCTCGTCCATGCACTAGCTGAATCGCCAGGGGCGGTAACCCGGCCTCAAGCAGAAGCTCGACCAGCAACGTTGCCGTGTGGGGGACGTCTTCGGACGGTTTGAGCACCACGGAATTGCCGCAGACCAACGCCGGAAACATCTTCCAGGTCGGTATCGCCAGCGGAAAATTGAACGGCGTCACCAAGCCGACGACGCCAACGGGCCGCCGATAGCTCATCGCCCATTTTTGGCGAAGCTCCGACGGCACCACATGACCGAAAAGGCGCCGGCCTTCGGAGCTGGCGTAGTAGGCGGTGTCAATGGCCTCCTGCACGTCCCCTCGGGTTTCGGCGACGACCTTGCCCATCTCCCGGGTCATTGCCTTCGCGAGGACGTCCTTCCGCTTGGCCAACAAATCACCGACCCGGCGGAGCACCTCGCCTCGAGCTGGCGCGGGAGTCCTCGACCATTCGAGAAATCCGCGCTGGGCCGCGGCGACGGCGCGACTCAGGTCGGCGGCTGAAGAGTCAGGAAACCGCCCGATCAGGTCACCGGTGTCGGCAGGATTTCGGTTCTCGAAATAGGTCCCATTCGACGGCGCGACCCACTCACCGGCGATGAAGTTCATGAAGGTTTTTGCCATTTATTGACAGATCCAGGTAGCGGAGCGCTTCGCATAGCCGCTGCGCGGGAGGATCGTGGCGGCCGCCAAGATTCCCCCCGACAGCAGAACCAACAACGACATCGTGTGGGCCAGTCCCATCCGGCGGCGCCAGGTCGTGATCAAACCCCAGATCCCGGCCAGACCCACCATCCCGATTGCACCAAGGTACAGAAACAACGACGGCCCGCAGGCGTGGAAGTACGGCCATTGAGTCATCCCGGCGGCGAGCGCGACTCCAAGGCCAACCCGAAACCAGGTCGAGAGGGCCTGCCGGCGCCCCGCCGGGGCCGTGACCGAGCCACCCCGCCCTGGATTCGAAGTCTGAGGAGTTCCGGCACTTGATCGCTCAGTGAGTTGCGCCGGCGGAGTCTTGGCAAGGACCTTGTCAATCTCCGCCATCTCTTTGTCCCAGTCTCGCGGTTGGCCGCCGGTCACTTTGACTCCCGGGTCAGTTGATATTTTTCGATCTTCTTATAGAGGTTCGACCTCGGCATCGACACCGCGCGAGCCGTTTCGGCCACGTTCCAGTCATGCTCTCGAAGCTTCTGGAGCAGGAACACTCGCTCGGCATCCAGCTTGAAGGACCCGTAGGTACCGGACGACTCGGGGTCATTCTCCAGCGAGGCCGCGGTCCCGTTGGGGATCAATCGCTCCACATCGGCCCCGGAAACCGACTTACCGGTCGAAAGGATCAACAGCCGTTCCACCGCGTTCCGAAGTTCTCGAACGTTACCGGGCCACGCCCGCGTCTCGAGTCGTTCAATCGCCTCGGTACTGAACGGTTTCGCCACGATGCCGGCCCGGCCGCCCAGCTGCCCGACGAAGTGGGCGATCAGGTCAGGAATATCGGCCCGGCGATCGCGCAACGGGGGCACTTCAACCGGAACGACGTTGAGCCGATAAAACAGATCCTCACGAAATTGCCCGTTGGCGATTTCCTGATGCACTTGCTTGTTGGTGGCCGCGAGAACGCGCACGTCGACCTCGAGCGGCTTGGCCGCGCCGATCCGGACGACGACCCCCTCCTGCAGTGCCCGGAGAACTTTGGCTTGAGCCGAGAGCGACATGTCGCCGATTTCGTCGAGGAAAAGCGTCCCCCCATCGGCCAGTTCGAACTTCCCGGCCCGATCGGCCACCGCGCCGGTGAAACTACCCCGCAGATGCCCGAACAGTTCGCTCTCGATCAGTTCGGTGGGGATCGCCGCACAGTTCACCTCGACGAACGCGCGGTCCCGCCGCGGGGACGCCTCGTGAATCGCCCGGGCAACCAGCTCTTTCCCGGTGCCGTTTTCCCCGGTGATGAGGACCCGCGCCCCCGTCGGGCCGACCCGGGCGATGAGATCACGAACCGCCCGCAGCTCAGGACTCGAACCGATCATCGGATATTTGGTGTCGATCGACTTCTTGAGTCGCTCATGCGCGCCGGCCAACGAGGCATGGTCCATCGCGTTGCGGAGCGTCACCAGCAATCGATCCGCGTCGAGGGGCTTCTCGATGAAATCGAAGGCACCCTGCTGGGTGGCCTGAACCGCCGTAGCGATGGTCCCGTGGCCCGAGATCATCACGACCGTCACACCCGGATCAACCGCCTTGAGGCGGGCCAGCACTTCGAGCCCATCGAGCCCCGCCATCTTGACGTCCAGTACGACCACGTGGGGCCGGAATTCCTCGAATTGCGTCAGGCCTTCACCCCCGGAGCCGGCCGTGATGATTTCCATGCCTTCGTACTCGAGGACCTGCCTCAAGGCGTCACGCACCGCCGGCTCGTCATCGACCACCAGGATTCTTGGTTTCACCGGACCCGCTCCGCTGGGCCACCGAAGAGGACGGCGCCTCCTGGGGTGACTCTGATCCCGGTAATCCACCGATCGACCGGGAAAGACAACGTGCCGGCAGCTCCCGGTACGATCAGCGACAGCAACCGCTCCCAAAGCCCACGCGGGAGCGGCAGCCCTCGAATCGTGACCTGATCCACCCGCCACTCGGCCGTGCCCAACCGCCGCAGCGTCAAGGGACCTTGCACTATCACGGTTTCTCGACCGGACACCCATTCTCCCAACGGGCCAAGAGCGGCTTTCGGAAGCCGAGCTGCATCGACCTGGGCTCGGATCGCGACCCCGCCGTCGAGGAGCTCGACCCCGACGCTGTCGGCGAACCCAAGGGCTCGCCGTTCAATTTCGTCCCGGACCAACGTCGCCACTTCCCGCGGCGTCAACACGACGGAGTCCGCTTGGCCGGCCGCGAGCGAGTCGAACCTCGCCAGCCCCCGACGGCGGAGCTCGGCCGGCGTCACCGTGTCGTCCGGTGGTGGTGCCGGCTCGGCCGTGCGTTGATGGATCCAGCGGCGAACCTCGGCGCGATTGATCCAACCCAGGTACCCGATCCCGACCAGCACCGCGGTCCCAACCAATCGAGCCGGCCACGCCAAACAACTCAAGATCATTTGAGCACGACGGTGTGCCGGACTGCGTAGCTCGGCCCAGTCGGCGTCAGCTCGCTCTCGTACAACACGACCCGGTCGCCCAGAAAGGACTCGCCGGAGGGAATCCGCTCGAGCTCCGACTGCCATCCATCCGGGAGCCGATGCCCCTCGCGGATTCGGCCCATCGTTAGGTGAGGACGGAAGGGCCGGCCCTCCGGTTGAAACCCCAGCCGCTCACCACCCCGCTCGACTCGATCCTGGAGTAACTCGAGGGCTGGATCCGCGTCGATGGCAAAATGGATGATCCGTGGCTGGCGGCCGGGGGGAAACACCCCGGCCGACGACAAGGTCAGCGTCAGCGGACGAAGGCCCTCGGTGGCGAAGTTCAACATCTCGACGATTGCCTCGACCCGGTCGCCGCTGGTCTCACCGAAGAACTTGATCGTCAGATGAAGCCCTTGCTCGCTGACCCAGCGAACCGGCCACTCCCGAGACCGAAGCTGGCGAAGCACGCGGGCCACCTCGGCCCCTGCCGAGTC
>JAYVJS010000566.1:0-3360 GCA_043769075.1 Gemmatimonadota bacterium
CGCCGGCGTCAGGAGCGCCAGGAGAGCGCGGACTCGGACGGGATCGATCAAGGACCGGCCTCGAACCAATCGGGCACCGGCCTCGGTCAGTCGCAGCAAGACCCGGCGACCGTCGGCGGCGTCCCGCTCGCGCTTGACCAGGCCGAGCCCCTCGATTCGGTCGACCGAGAGCGACATGGTCGGCAGCGCCACCCCCATCGCAACCGCGAGCCCGGTCATGGTGCCGCCGGCCGCTTGGTCCAGTTGGGCGAGGAGTGTGATTTGATGGTCGGTGACGGTGCCGCCGGCCCCGCCATTGCCCCGCTCCTCCCGTTTCCGAAGCGCGTGATGGAGAACCGGGTAGGCGGTGAGCAGCTGGGCGACCGGATCTTTGGGCACGTCGAAAGCTACTATTATTAGTTTTATTTGTCAAATAAAACTATATCTGAAACCCCAACTCCCTTGCCAGCGTCCGGCTTTTAGCCCTAGTGTTTATTGGTAAGGAGTGCCCCGTGGCCCGTTTCGATTTGCTACCAGCCCGGCCCCGTGTCTTCAACCTCGGCGCCGTGGCCAGTTTGATCCTCCATGGCGCCATCGTCGCTCTGGTGGCGACTCGATCGGCTCAGGTGGACGACCGGCCTTCCCCGTTCGACCAATTAGTGGTGTTTCTCGTCCCCCCAAACCGCGATCTCGGCCGTCGAACACCCGGCAGCGCTATCGACTGGTCGCCCCTGGTCGGCAACCGTGGCGCGACCGAGGAGCCGATTCCCCGCCGGGACCCGCCGGAGCAAACCCTCCCGATCGGCACCGCCGGTCAGCCGGAGGCGATCACCCCAGCGGCCGAACCGTCGACCCCAGCCGTCGTCGAAGAGACGGCCCTGAGTGAAATCGACGTTGACTCCGCCGTCGTCCGCGACCCGACCAGCAGCGCCCCCGTCTATCCGGCCGATCTGCTCGCAAATCACATCGAGGGCAGTACCTTCGTGCACTATGTCGTTGATACCACCGGTCGGGTGGACGTCTCCACCATCCAGGTGGTTCGGACCACCCACGAGGCGTTTGCGGAGTCGGTGAGAGACGCCTTGGCGGGCATGCGATTCCAGCCGGCAGTCCAGGCCGCCCAACGGGTCCGACAGTGGGTCCAGCAGAACTTCGCGTTCAAAATCGTCAGGGCGGTTCCCACGGACACTACGTGACCTCAATTGATCTGAATGCCGACCTCGGCGAAGGGTTCGGCCGCTATCGTCTCGAGGGCGACACTGAGCTCCTCGACCTGGTCAGCTCCGCCAACATTGCCTGCGGCTTTCACGCCGGCGATCCGCTGGTGATGCGAGAAACCGTGTCTCGGGCGGCCGCCCGCCGGGTCGTGGTCGGGGCCCATCCGTCGTATCCCGATCTGGTCGGATTTGGCCGCCGGGAATTGGGAGCGACGCCCACCGAAGTCGAAGCGGATGTTGTCTATCAGATTGGCGCGCTGGCCGCCTTCTGTGTCGGGCACGGCACCGCCCTCCGATACGTCAAGCCCCACGGAGCCCTCTACAATCGCGCCGCGAAGGACGCCTCGATCGCCACCGCTATCGTCCGGGCAATTCGGAGTGTGGACCCTAGTCTGATACTCCTCGGCCTTGAGGGAACCGTGATGCTGACCGAAGCCCAGGCCGGCGGCCTCGATGTCGCGCGCGAAGCGTTCGTCGATCGGGCCTATCTGGCCGACGGGCAGTTGGTCCCTCGGGGGCAACCGGGAGCCGTGTTGGATGACGTGGCCACCATCGTCGAACGCGCCGTCCGGATGGTCACCGAGCGGTTCGTCATCGCCATCGACGGGACCCGCCGGATTGTTCGCCCTGATTCCCTGTGTGTGCACGGCGACGGACCCCATGCCGTGGCTATCGTTCGCGCCTTGCGCGAGCGACTCGAGTCAGTCGGCATCGAGATCGCGCCGTTCGCCCGGTGACCGGGCTCCCGCGGATCGCGCCGCTTGGCGAGGCCGCCGCAACCATTACATTCGGTGCCGTCATTTCGGCCGAAGCCGCGGCGGCGGTGACGAGCCTCGAGGCCACCATCGCGGCTCGACCACCGCACGGATTGATCGAACTCGTCCCCGGGTATGTGACGCTGACGGTCCACTTCGACCCCCAAGTGACCTCATTCCGCGAACTCGCCGATGAGCTGGCCGTCCTTTCGAGCCGACCGGTAACTCTCGCGGTGGTCCGCCCGCCACCTTTGATCGTGATTCCCGTTCACTATGACGGCCCCGACCTCAGTTGGGTTGCGACGGCCGCCGCTTTATCGGAGACCGAGGTGATTGCCCGACATTCGGCCTTGGAGTACCGGGTGGCGTTGCTCGGCTTCGTCCCCGGTTTCGCCTATCTCGGCCCGATCGACCCGGCTCTCGTACTCCCCCGCCGTGGATCGCCTCGAACCCGGGTCCCCGCTGGATCCGTCGCCATTGGGGGGGCCCAGACCGGTGTGTACCCCGCTGAAACCCCCGGTGGTTGGCACTTGATCGGTCGCACTGCGGCGGTGTTGTTCGACCCGGCCCGCGAACCCCCGGCCCTGCTCGCCGTCGGCGACCGGGTCCGGTTTACCGTGGCGCCCTAGTGGTCGTTGTGGTTCGGGCCACCGGGCTCGTGTCAGTACAAGACCTCGGCTGGAGCCGCCATCGCCGGATTGGGCTCCCACCGGGCGGGGCGATGGACCCGGACGGACTGCGGATCGGAAACGCCCTTGTCGGCAACCCGGACGGGGCGGCCGGGCTGGAGATTGCTCAGGGCGAACTGACGGTGGAGTTCGAAGTCCCAACCGTTGTGGCCGTCACCGGTGCGGCAACCGTTCGGCTCGCGGGCCTCGACCGGCCGACCGACACCACCTTGGGGGCGGCCAGTGGTGGCCGCCTCGAAGTGTCGTCAGCCGGTTCCGGCCGATTTGCCGTGGTCACGATCCGCGGAGGCATCGACGTCGCCCCCGTTCTGGGCAGTCGATCGACCTACCTCCCGACCGCGATGGGTGGATTCCATGGGCGGCGATTGGCAGCCGGCGATCGGTTTGCCATCGGCGTAGGGTCCGAGCCGGTTCCCCGCGCCGGAACCACAGTGATTCGGCCCCCCGGGTTCGAAGGACCAATCCGACTGGCCCCGGGCCCGCAGGGCCATCTCTTTGGCGACGATGCCTATGCCGCGCTCGCCGACACGACCTATCGGATTGGGACCCAATCCGACCGAATGGGAACCCGGCTGCAGGGGCAGCCCCTGGCGATCCGGATGACGGCCACCCTTCCGTCTGAAGCCACCTGTCTTGGAGCGATCCAGATCCCTGACGACGGACAACCGATCGTGCTCCTCCGGGACGGGCCGACGGTTGGGGGATACCCCAAGATTGGAG
>JAYVJS010000567.1:0-3776 GCA_043769075.1 Gemmatimonadota bacterium
CCCGTCCCTCGCCGAGCCCCGGAGCAACCGCCCACTGTCCGGGTGTGCCCCGAATGTGCTGGTCCCGTCATATCCACGAGCGCCTGTCTGTCATGCATCCAGTGCGGATGGTCCCGGTGCGGCTAAGCCCCAACGCGGAAGCGCAACTCGGACTCGGCCTCGTCATTCCGAAACCGGGGCTCCCAACCCTCGACCAGCGGCTTCGGGGTACCGAGTTCATCGGCCTCTCGGTCCGTCGAATCGCCAACCCGCCCGAAGCCACCGGCATGACCTTCTGGTCGATCAATCCATACATCGGCTGCGAGTTCGGCTGCGGATACTGTTACGCCCGCGACACCCACCGCTGGACGGCGGAACGGAACGACCGTGCCACACCCGACCTCGATCCCCGAACCGCGTTCGAACGGCAAATCTTCATCAAGCAGAACGCCGCCGACGTACTCCGGCGCACCCTTGATCCATCCAAAGTCGGTAACCGGGCCATCCTGATCGGCACCGCCACCGATCCGTATCAACCGGCTGAGCGACAGTTCGGCGTCACTCGGTCGCTCCTCGAGGCCCTGCTCGGCTACCGCGGACTCCGAATCAGCATCACCACCAAATCGCCCCTCGTCGCTCGTGATGCCGGGCTGCTCAAGTCGCTTTCCGAACGGCATCGCGTCTCGATCAACATGTCGATCATTTCGCTCGATCCGGACCTGATTCGGCGGCTCGAGCCCAAGACGCCCCTGCCCCATGCCCGCCTTCGGGGCGTCCGGGTCCTGGCTCAGGCCGGCCTCGACGTCGGGCTGATGATCGCGCCGATCATCCCCGGGCTCACGGACGGATGGGGCGCGTTGGGTGGGTTGATGGCCGCCGGGAAGGACGCCGGGGCGCGGTACGCGGACGGGTTTGCGCTCAGACTCGGCCCCGTGGCGCGGTCCGGCTTCCTTCCTATTCTCCAACGAGAGTTCCCCGCGTTAGCTGACCGATACCGACGCCGGTATCAGAACCGTCACAATGCCGGGGCCGACTATAACACTGCCCTGACGAGGCGGTTGCGGACTCTCCAACAAATCCACAGCTTTCCCCTCAACCGTTTCGGGGCACCGACCCCTTCCAACCGGGCCTGACCACTCTCAAGGAACAACTATGTCCAATACGATTTCCCAGTCCGTCCTACCCGAGTTTGACAATGAGATGGCCAACACCCGCAAGGTCCTCGAACGTCTCACCGATGCCATCGCAACCTGGAAGCCCCACCCGAAGTCATTTGCCGCCGGCGATCTCGGCCTCCACGTCGCAAACCTGGCTGGGTGGACCACGATGACCATTGCGCAAACCGAACTCGACATGAATCCGGGCGGCCAGCCGTGGAAATCACCGCCGTATGAGAGTGCCAAGCGCACTCTCGAGATCTTCGATCAGAATGTCATCCAAGCCCGCGCCGCGCTCGCGGCCGCATCCGACGCCGACTTCGCCGTCACCTGGACCCTCAAAAGCAACGGACATGCCATCTTCTCGATGCCTCGTGTCGCGGTCCTCCGGATCTTCACGATGAATCACATCATCCACCATCGGGCCCAGTTGACGGTCTACCTCCGGATGAACAACATCGCGGTCCCGTCGATCTACGGCCCATCCGCCGACGAAGGGAACATGTAGCCATGACCGTCTCCGAAGTCGCCAATGGACTCGCCGCCAAATGCAAAGCCGGCGACTACCTGGGCGCGATGAACACCTACTACCATCCGAAAATCGTCAGCATCGAAGCGGCCGGCGAGCCTCGCGAGGTCGTCGGCATGGAAGCCGTTCACCAAAAAGCCGAATGGTGGGTGCAGACCTTCGACGTCCATAGTGCGGGGGTCGAAGGCCCGATGATCGGGGGGAGCCAGTTCAGTCTACGGTTCAGCTACGATGTCACCAACAAAACCACCGGCCAACGCTACGTCATGGACGAGATGGCACTGTACTGGGTTGAAAACGGCAAAATCACCAAAGAACAGTTCTTCTACCACATGCCGGGAATGTAGGCTACCAGGTCAAGACAATCTTCCCAAAGAGCTGATTCGATTCCATGGCCGCCTGCGCTGCGGCCATGGACTCCATTGGAAACGATCCCCCGATCACCGGCACCATTCGGCCCGCAACGAGTTCGGGCAAAACCCGTCGGATGAATTCCTGCACTAACGGCACCCTCTCCTCGTGGGGGCGGGCCCGCATGACAGTCCCGATCACCTCGAGCCGGCCCCGAAGAATCCGACCAACGTCAACGGTCGGGGCCACGCCCCCTTGCAGGGTGCCAAGCAGCACCAACCGGCCCTTGGTCGCGAGCACCGCCAAGTTGTCGGCGAGTGCCGGCCCGCCGAAGTAATCAAGAATGACGTGAACCGGCTCACCCACCGCCTCCCGAAAGCCGGTCTCACTGGTGTTGACCCCATCGTCCATGCCCAACGCCAAAGCGCGGTCCAGCTTCGAGGCCGTTCGCGAGGTGCCCACTACCGTGCATCCCAACCACTTGGCGATTTGCACCGCCGCCGTACTCACGCCGCTCCCCACCGCGTGGATCAGTACCCGTTCGCCGCGAGCCGCCCGACCCCGGACGGCCAGCGCATCGTAGGCGGTGAGAAATGCCTCCGGAATGGCCGCCGCCTGCTCGTCAGTTAGACCGGCCGGAACCGGGATCACCTCCCGCTCATGCGGTACCACGAACTCGGCGTGGGCCCCGCCGCCAACCAACCCCATCACCCGGTCCCCGACCCGGACTGAACCGACACCGCTGCCTAACGACTCGACCACGCCGGCGTACTCGAGCCCTGGAATGTTCGCGGGCCATCCCGCGGGAGCGGGATAGGCGCCCTTCCGCTGGATGATGTCGGCCCGATTGAGCCCCGCTGCCTTGACCCGTACTCGGACGTGCCCCGAGGCGGGCGACGGATTATCGACCTCGGTGACCGAAATGACTTCAGACCCGCCGGACCCGGTGTACAGGATGGCTCGCATCAGTACAAATTACACCCATGAAACCCATTCGGCCTCTCGTGCTAAGCGCTCTATTCGCGGCCTGCGCCGGCGCCAACGATCCACCCCCGCCACCCCCGCCGCCGTCAAGCGGACTCGGACTGGCCGACGTCGGCACCTTCAGCTTTCCGGTGTTGGTCGCAAGCCCTGCCGGAGACAACACCCGAATCTTCGTCGTCGAGAAACCCGGCACCATCCGGATCGTCAAGCAAGGGTCCATCCTCGGCGCGCCCTTTCTCGATCTCCGAGGCAAGGTCTCAACCGGATCCGAGCAAGGGCTGCTCGGCCTGGCCTTTCATCCCGGCTACGCGACCAACGGCCTGTTCGTTGTCAACTACACGGATTCGGGCGGCGACACCAAGGTGAGCCTGTTCCGAATCTCCACCAGCGACCCCGATCGCGCCGATCCAAGCTCCGAACAAGTCATCCTGACGGTGACCCAGCCGTTCTCCAACCACAACGGAGGGATGGTCACCTTCGGACCCGACGGCCAGCTTTACGTCGGGATGGGCGACGGGGGCTCCGGAGGGGACCCGCAAGGCAACGGGCAAAAACGCTCGACCTTGTTAGGCAAGATGGTTCGGCTCGGGGTCTCTGCCACCGGACAGGTATCGATACCCAGCGACAACCCCTTCGTTGGCCAGACCGACGCCCGCTCGGAAATCTGGAGCCTCGGGCTCCGCAATCCGTGGCGCTTCAGCTTCGATCGGGCGACCGGTGATCTCTATATCGGCGATGTCGGCCAAGGCGATCGCGAGGAGATCGATGCGGTTTCG
>JAYVJS010000568.1:0-2974 GCA_043769075.1 Gemmatimonadota bacterium
GCAAACAGGGCCACCAGAAAGCCAAGGACTGAAAAGGCCACGATCATGGCGGCCATGATGGCATAGGGCGCGGTGTAGCCGGCGAGCATCGCCGGGAAGTCATAGACCGAGCCGCTATAGACACCACCTTGGTCCTTGACGAAATCGTCCCAGAGGCGGTCCGATCCGCTCTGGCTTTTGAGGTGGACCCCGACGGTGACGCCGGACAGGCTGGGGGTCTGGAAGCGGGCCGGCAACTCACCGGCACCGATCCAAACCCGGGTCGGGTTGTTGAATGGAGCGCTGAACTGGGGGTCGACCACTACCGCACCTACCAGGAACGGTTCGAGACCGTCTGCGGTGGGAACATCGAGGGTATCTCCGGCGTGGATCCCGGCATCCTGGGCGAGTGCGGTCGGAAGCCAGAGCTCACCCGGCCGAGGGCCGGCCGACGGCGGGCCCTCGACGATCCGAAGGATGTCCTGGTTGGTGGCTCGGCGGGGCCGCTCGGTCAGGTTGAGGAACTGACTCAGTTGGCGTCCGCGGAAGAACGCACTCTCCTTCAAACTGATCACCGGGAGGCCGTCGGTCACGGCGTCCACCTCGGGGCGGGCGGCCCACCACGACCGAACTGAGTCGAGGTCGTGAATCCGGGTGTCGAAGGTGAGGGTGAACTGCGATGCCCGCTGGTTGTCGAGCATCGTGATGACCGGGCTGTCGATTTCCCGCATCACGCCGACGCCGGTCGAGAAGAGCAGGACCGAGAGTCCCATGATCGTTCCGACCAAGAGACCCTGGCCCCTGCGGCGCCGGAGATTGGACATCGCCATCAGCAGCACACTTCGCATTCCGGTCACCAGCCCTGTCCAACCAGCCACGCGAGGAGTGCGGTTTCCCGCTCTGCGGCCGGCATCGCGGCGTCTTGCCGGCGATACTCGCCCCGGACCTGGCCGTCCCGCAGGAACAGCACCCGGTCGCCGATGCACGCCGATTTCACCTCATGGGTGGCCATGACGATGGTCTGGCCCTCTCGGTTGATGGCCCGGAAGCTGTCGAGCACCGCGGTTCCCGCGGCGGAGTTGAGGGCGCCGGTCGGCTCGTCGGCCAGGAGGGCGCGGGGCGAGTTGATCATGGCCCGGGCGATCGCGGCGCGCTGCTGCTCGCCGCCGGACACCTGGGCCGGCAATCGGTCGGCCAATTGGGCAATGCCTAACGTGGCGAACAACTCCCGGGCGCGCGCGTCGACCTTGGCGCGGTCGGCTTCGACCAGATCGCCGGGCAGGACGACGTTCTCGAACAGACTAAGGTGCGGAATCAGGTTGATCGCCTGAAACACGAACCCGATTCCGGTTCGGCGGAGGAGCGATAGCTCGGTTTCGTTCATGGTGTCGACCCGCTGGTCACCGAAGTGGATCTCGCCGTCGGTGGAGCGCTCGAGGCCGCTGATCAAGTAAAGCAGGGTCGACTTGCCCGACCCGGAACTCCCCATCAGGGCGAGCAGCTCGCCCGGCTCGACATCGAGATCGACCTCGCGGAGACCAAAGATGGGGGCGGCATCGCTCTGGTAGCTCTTGCTGAGCCGCCGAGTTCGAATCAAGGCTTTGGTCATTGACACTCCGGCGCGGGAAATCCGACTGGCAGAACTCCGGCTTACTACGTAAGTTTACAACGTAAGTTTCAGCTCCGCCACCCGGAGGGTGCCGTGCCGAAGAGTGCCAAACCTCGCAAGGTCCTGACCCGCGACCGGGTCCTCGCCGCCGCCCTGGCGTTGGTCGACCGGCGGGGCCTCGACGCGCTCACGATGCGAAGTCTGGGTGAGTCGCTCGGGGTCGAGGCGATGTCCCTCTACCGTTATTGCCCGAGCAAAGCGGACCTCCATGCCGGCATAGCCGACCGGGTTCTCGCGGAAATCGTCTTCACCCCCCAGAACCGGGGCTGGCGGCTGGATCTCGGGAACGCCATGAGGGGCTTCTGGCGAGTCCTCGTCAAACATCCGAACGCGGTCCCGTTGATGTTGACCACGCCCTTGGACACTCCCCGCGGCCGGGAGGCCGGGGAGGGGATGATCCGCCTGGTCGGACAGGCAGGTTTCGCCCCGCGGGACGGGCACCGGATCTTTCGGATGCTTCAGGCTTTCGCCCTCGGCACGGCCTTGATGCTCCGGGCGAGCCGGCCGGGCGCCGCGGTGGTCACGACGGACGGAGAACCGGGCGGAGACTATCCGCTGCTCCGGGCCGCCCTCCCCGATCCTGGATCGATTGACCTCGAGGCCGACTTCGAGTTAGGTCTCGAGCTCCAGCTCGACGGGATCGAGGCCGCCCGGGCGAAAAAACTCACTCCGAAACGGAAGCGTATCCGGCCCGTCCACTAGGGGGCCGCGTAGGGAACCACCGCGACGCTCATCGGTGCCGCATGGAGAACTCCACTCGACACTGAGCCGTGCCACCAGCGTTGAAACCCTTGGCGTTGATGACTGCCGACTACGATCAGGTCCGCCTCCGCTGCCTCCGCCGCCAGTACCAGATGCTTATCGGTACGCCCAAACGCGGGCTTCACGGAGAGCCGAGCCGAGACGTCACCGATCAACGGCGCCACGGCGAGACGGAGTTCTTCGAGCAAGAGCCTCGTGGTCTCCGGTCGTAGCTCCAAGCCGATGCCCGGACCCGATGCTCCGACCTGGCGGTTCTCGGGTCCAGGGAGGACGAGTTGCACGATGGTCAGGTCCACCGGGCCGAGGCGCTCGAGGTCCGCCGCCCAGCGGAGCGCGTTCCTCGCGCTCTCTCCGGCTTCGAATCCGGCGATGACTCGGAGCGGGCGACCGCCGTGAAGCCACGCCTTGAAGGGAGCGTCATTTCGAACCACGAGCACGGGTACGGGGGATTCCCGGGCCGTGCGAACCGCCACACTTCCGAGCAACACGCGCTCGGCGAGCCGATGGCCGATGGCGCCGACAACCACGAGGTCGGCAGTTCGCTTGGCTGCTTCCTCTACCAAC
>JAYVJS010000569.1:0-3473 GCA_043769075.1 Gemmatimonadota bacterium
TGGTCCCGAAACCGCTCGCACATCAGCTGGTTGTCGACCATAATGCCGGCCCAGTCCCCCGGATTGGACACCGACACCGTCAACGACAGGACCCCCGACGATTCGGAGACCCGCTCCAACGTGGCTGCCAGGCGTCGGCCTCCCGGTGTGGTAAACGAAAGCCGTTCGGCGAGATACCGGACCACCGCGATCGAGTCGTTTCCAGGGGGGAAGTCCTCGATAAACGCTCGGACGACCAACCGCGCGCTGGTGCCGCTCGAGCCCGCGATGAGCGACGCCGACGTGGTATGAATCGGATGGGCCAGGGCGCCGAGGGCGACCAATAGGGCTACCATCGGCTTACCACGGGAGTCGCTCGAACGCCATCAGCAGCGCCCAGCCGCCGGCCCCGATCGAAATCAGGACCTGTCGCCGGGGCTGGTAGGCCCGGCCGATGGCGAACGCCGCTAAGAAGCCCGCCAGGATCAAGATTTGTCCGGTCTCGATCCCGAGATTGAACCCAAGCAGTGGGACGCCGATCGGCCCGTCGAACAGGGCCGTGAGATAGTTGGCAAAACCAGCGCCATGGATCAGGCCAAATCCGGCGGCCAGGACCGGTTCAGCGCGGAACGGGCTCGGACCGCGGGTCATCACATTCCGGATCGCCGTCACCACGATCGTCACCGGAATCAGGAATTCAATCAGCGCGGTCGGGAGTCGGACCGCACCCGAGACTGCCAGCGCGAGGGTGAGGGAATGCCCGACGGTAAATGCGCTCGCCACGACGACCAACTTCCGCCAGTCGGTCGCTCGATACGGGATGGCGAGGGCCAGAAGAAAGAGCAGGTGATCGAGGGCGCCGAGGTCCACGATGTGGCGGAAGCCGAGTTCCCAATAGGCGAGCAGTGTGGTCATGATTTCCTCCCGGCGGCAGTGATCGCGGCGGCGTGGCGAACGAGCAGTGGGTCTTCCGTCCCCACCGCCTGGGCCCTGGCGATGATGGCTGCCGCTTCAGCGGCTCGGCCGGATCGGTGCAGGGCCCAGGCATACAGATCGAAGCCATAGACGTCGGGCCGGGCCTCGAGGTCATTGCGTGCCACCGCCGCAATCGAGTCAGCATTGCCGCCGTGATCGAGGAGGAACAACGACCAGCCTCGGTGTACGCTGGTCGGATCGGCTGCCAGGTTGGACGCGAGGATCCGGCGATACTGGCCGGCGAGCCCGGAGTCGCCCAATTGCTCGTAGCCGGTGGCCAAGACGATCAGTGTCGCGACGTCGAAGCGAATACCTAACGCTGAGTCTGCCAGCGTCACGGCCTGCTCGGGGCGCCCCAATCCGAGCAAGGCCCGCGCCTTGGTCGACAACAGTCGGGCGTCGTCCGGTACCTGCACCAAACCGCTATCGGCCCACTGGATGGCGCTCCGGTGATCCTCGAACTTGAGCGCCAGCTCCGCGAGTCGGAGGTCGAACCAGGCCAACTGTTCCCGGGGCGTCGCCAATCCGTTTGCCGCGGCGATCCGGGCCTCTTCCAGGAGTCGGCCCGCGCGGCCGGCCCGCCCTCGGAGCTCGAGCCAACGGGCGTACCGGGGGGCGATGCTCGGCTCGGCTCGGCGGAGGGTAAGTCCCATGAAGAGCTGATCGGCCTCAGAGTATCGTCCGAGCTCAAGAAGGATCTCGCCTTTGGTTGCCTTCGCCGGGGCGTTGTCGGGGTCGGCGGCGATAACCGGCTCAATGGCGGTCAACGCCTCAGCGAACTGGTGACGGGCCATTCTGGTGGCCGCGAGGATTTGCCAAGCGGCCGGGTTGCGATCGGCCCGATTCTCGGTCGATCGGGACGCCGCCTCCTCGGCCATGGCCAGGTCCGAGGCGTTTCCGGCGGCCCGGTGCCGCTGCAAATAGAGGGCGCCGAGGCGCGCCAAGTCGATCGCACCGCTCGGGTCGCGGGCCGCTCGAGCGGCAAAGAAAGCGATGTCCAGGTCGCGGACTGTGCGTTCGCGAGCGACGACCGAGGCGGCCTCCGGCGTCGCGGCCTGGCGGGCGACCGAGGCAGAGTGCCTCGATCGCGCCATGCCACCCCCGACTACCACGAGGGAGAGGAGCAGTAGTCCGGGGAGGCGCGTCATGATTCAGTTCGGGACGGCAAGGTACGGGAACGCCGCCTGGAACTGACTGTCGTTGGCCACGTTGTCGGTGGTCAGTCCAATGGTCACGTTGTTGGGATCCAAGAGCGATCCGAACAGGGCGGTGGCCGAAGCGTCGAGAACGTCGTCAGTCAGTTTCCGCCCCCCGTATCCGTTCGACAATGCCCAGGAGAGGTAGCCGGCCGTCGCGACCGGCTTGTCGGCTTGGACGATCAGCATATCCGGCAGCAGCACCGACGCAAGCGTGTTCGCCACGGTCTGGCTCCGGCCCGCCACCGTCAACACGAAGTTCTTGAACTCGGCGCTGATCATCGCGTTGTCTTCCGCCGGTCCGGTCGCACCGTGTTGCGGGTGGCTCCGTTTGGCCAGGAGGACCTCGCTGACCAGCGGATTGCCGAGGCGCTGGATCTGGTTGTACATCCGGGTATCGGTCGGACCGGTCACGTCTTTGTTGTCGTTGCAGGCCGTGAGAACGGTCGCACCGGCCAAGATCAGGTACAGATTACGCATGGTGAATTGCTCCAAGTAGTCCGTGAGAGTCGAATGCGGGTTAGCGGCTGATCGTGCCCCAAAGGCCGAGCTTGGCGTTTCCGCCGGCCGTGAGATCGGCGATCGGCAGTTCGATCACGATCGACATCACGTTGAAGCCGGCGACATAGTTCTGGGCCTGGCCGGCCGGGCGCCACGCCGATGCCGTCGGGGTCGAGGGCAACTGGGACAGCGGGCCGCCACTCGGCTTGCGGTCTGGGATGATCCGGAAGAACTGCTCGAGGTCGATGAAGAACGGGTCGTCCCGCGGGCCCGCGAACACCTGCATTCCGGTGGCCGAACCGAGATTGGTGTTGATCCGGCCCGTGATCGTCGGCGCGGCGGTTGCCAGTTCGTTGTTCATGGCCCCCCGGACCGGCGGCGCGATCGGACCCCGGACTTCGACCTGTTGGTCGGCGCCCGTACCGGTGAAGACGACCTGGAAGACTTTGTCCTCGATGGCGTCGCCGGTGTTGTCGACTTTGATCTGATAGAGCAGGTTCTTGTCAAAGGAGGCGTTCTGGGTCTGGGCCGGCGTGAGGAATGCCCGGCTGTTCAGAACGATGGCAATCCGGCCGGGGGTGGCGGCCGGGAAGGCATAGAAATCGGTCATGTCCTGCAACGCGTTGAGCTCGACTTCGGGAGAATCTTGGTGATCCGAAGCAATGGCGGCCGTGATCCCGCTGGCCAGCGCCAATCCGGCGACCCCGGCAAAGACGACAAGACGACGGCGAGTACCTAACGTGAACATCGGTGGGCTCCTGGTTGGTGGTGTGCGATGATTTCGATGGATCTACGCCGCGGTGGGCCAACTGGATTGATGAA
>JAYVJS010000570.1:0-14911 GCA_043769075.1 Gemmatimonadota bacterium
AGAATGACGGCGGTCCCGACAACCCCGTTCACGGTGGCGGTCACACTGACGGTGCCCGGGCCGACCGCGGTGACCAGGCCGGTGGTCGAGACCGAAGCGACGCCCAGATTCGCGCTTACCCAGGTCGGGGTGAGGCCGGTACAGTTGGTTTGGGTAATGGTGGCCGTTAGGCCGGACGTTTCGGTGACGAACAAGGTGTCGCGGGCCGGGGTCACCGCCACGGCCGTGACTTGGCAAGCCGCTGGTGTCACGGTGACCGTCGTGGTTCCGGTGACCCCGTTGACGATAGCCGTGATGGTCGCCGAACCCACCGCCACGCCCGTGACCACGCCGCTGCTGGAGACCGTTGCAATGGCCAGATTGCTCGAGTTCCAGGTTGGGGTGAGGCCGCTGCAACTGGTTTGGGTGACATTGGCCGTGAGGGCGGCAGTCTGCCCGACGGCAACGGACGGATTGGCCGGGCTTAGTCCGACGGCAGTGACCAGGCAACTGGGCTCGACCGGGTCCTTTTTGCACCCAGCCAGGACGGCGATCGTTAGGGCGAGCGCGAGCCGGATTTTCATGATTGTCCCCCTTGAGATCCAGACCGACGGCGCAAGGCGCGGACCAGGGGCGCAGATGTCCGCAGCTCTCAGGGTAAGTCGTTGTCCGACAACGTCGTAGCAACGTCGATCGAAGCGACGAGGACTCGATGAACGGTGGCGGGTACGGCCTCGAAAGAACGATCCGAGGCGGATTGCCTCAGGCGCCGGTCAGAGCCGGACGTCGCGGGTCATCCCGTGGAATCCATCGCTTTGATCAACCGGGGCCGGACCCTCTTCAACCCCCCGGCCACGCCGACCGGCGTGATCCGGAGGATGTTCTCCGCCGGGAGGATCACGGTTCGCCAGTCGTCGGTCCGAAACAAGAACACGAACCGAGCGGTGGTGCCGATCAGCATCAGCGGCCGCCGGTCGGTTCCCGCTTCGGTGGTGTTGGCGGTCGTCTCGACCGAGACTTTGAACCCACGGCCAAGCATGATCTGATTCGAGACGTACAGTTGGTACCACAAACCGCTCGCCCAAATCCTGGTCAGCCCCGTTGCCGCCCGAGCCCACGGCCCTACCCGGCGTAACATGGCCAGGTTTTCTTCCTTCGTTTCCCACCAGGCGATTGGAATCCCGGCGGCCCGCCGGCGCATCCGGTTTCGCCCGCCGACTCTTTCGATCGCGGCAAAGTAGGCCCAAATGAACAAGACCGGTATGACAGTCGCCACCATCACAAGGGGGTCGCGGACCGGCGCCAGCAGGAAGTCGCTCGGCTCGGCAAAATCAAGAATGTTGACGCCAAACCTTCTATAGAAGGCGAAGGTATGAAACATCCCGATCGCAATCAACGCCAAGTAGCCGACGGTCAGCCCGGTTCCGAGATGAGGGGTCCATCGTGTGAGGGCAGACGGCCCGGTTTCATCCGCTGGTGCTTGCATTGGCTACCAGGCCTGGGTCGGCACGGCCGCCGGTACCGGTAGCGATTTCAAGTACGTCACCAACTTCCACACGATCGGCTTCTCGAGAACGCCCCCGAAGGCCGGCATTCCCTGGGGACGGCCATAGTAGATCGACTGATAGAGCGCGCCGTCGCTCGACCCGTAGCGCCACCGACCGTCACTGAGACTCGGCGCGATGAAGCCGGTGGCCCCACCACCATGGCAGCCGTCGCAGTTCATCGAGGTGAACAACTTGCCTCCTTCGGCGGCCGACTTCGCATCGCCGGCAAACGGGTTGGTGGGTTCGTCACCCGGCGGGAGCTTCCCCTCGACGGCGATGGCTTGGCCGGTCCGGATCGCAGCCGGTAGCGTCGGGGTAGTGTCTCGAACGGGCCCGCAGGCGGCCACCAGCAACCAGAGCGATCCGATTCCGGGCGTTTTCATAGGGCAAACACCCACACCATGCCGCCCTGGCTGGTATGGCGCCCCAGCTCGCGAACGTAGTCGGCCGGATCACGGACGTCTTTTGGATCGTCGGACCTCGTGTCCCCGGCTAGAAGAGCCCAGTCGCCTCCGATGCCGGAGTAGACCGCCACGTACTGTTTCCCATCCGGCCCTTTGAACGTGATCGGCGCGGCCACAACACCAGAACCGACCTTGAAGCTCCAGAGTACCTTGCCGGTCCGGGCGTTCGCGGCCCGGAACCAGCCGTCGAGGGTCCCATAGAAGACAACATCGCCGGCGGTCGCGACCACGCCGCTCCACACCGGAAACTTCTCTTTGATTTCCCAGGCCCGACGACCGGTCGTGGCGTCCCACGCCACGAAGGCTCCAAGGTGCCCACCCGGGCCGGCCTGATAGGGCGTCGTTGCTCCGATGTACGGGGTGCCCCGGAACCGGGTGGTGACCTCGGTCGCGTAATTCATGCAAAGATTGACGGTGGCGAGGTAAAACAACCCCGTCCGTGGCGAATAGGCCGCCGGCGACGCCGGACTCTTCCCGCCCTCGAGGCTCGGGCAGATGTACTTGGCCTCGCCCCGGGAGGCGCCGGTCAGTTTGGTGCTGTCGAGCACCGGACGCCCGGTCTTGAGATCAACCCGTTTGGCCCAGTTGAGGAACACGTAGGGCTCCGCCACCAACACTTCCCCGTTGGTCCGGTCCATCGTATAGGCAAAGCCGTTCTTGTCGAAGTGGACCAAGGTCTTCCTACGAACTCCTTTGATCGTTAGGTCGGCCAGGATCATCTCCGCGTTGGAGTCATAGTCCCAGTTGTCATTGGGCGTGAACTGGTACGCCCAAATCAAGGAACCGTCTTTGGGCCGGCGGGCGAGCACGCTGTTGGTCCACTTGTTGTCGCCGGCTCGCTGCTCGGAGTTGTACGGACCGGGGTTCCCGACCCCGAAGTAGGCGAGGTCGAGCGACGGGTCGTAGGAGAGCCATCCCCAGACCGGGGCGCCGGCCTTCTTCCACACGTCCTTGGGCCAGGTCGTGAGCCCGAGGTCCGGGCCTTTATCATAGAACGGCTTGAAGGTTGCCGGCGCGGCCAACATATCGGCGTCGGAGCCCACGTTGTATCCGGTCCACGCCGGGGCCCCGGTGGCTAGATCGAGCGCTTTCGTCCAACCGCGGATCCCAAACTCCCCGCCCGACGGCCCGACGATGACCCGGTTGCCGACGATCATCGGCGCCATCGGCATCGTCTCACCGCCGGCCAAGTCACCGACCTTGACGTTCCAGAGCTCGCGTCCAGTCTTGGCGTCGACGGCGATGGTGTGCCCGTCGAGCGTGTTGTAGACCACTTTGCCTTCGGCGTAAAACGCCCCGCGATTGATGGCATCGCAACAGGCCATGCCTAACGCATTGTCGTCGACGTCGGGACGATACTTCCACTTGAGTGGAAATCCCGGCTGGCTCAGGTCGAAGGCGTACAGCACGTTCGGGAACGGCGTCACCACGTACATCAGGTTACCCACCACGAGCGGCTGTCCTTCGTGGCCTCGAAGCACGCCGGTGGAGAAGGTCCAGACCGGTTTGAGTCCGGCGGCATTGGCGGCGGTAATCTGGGTGAGCCCGCTGAACCGGGTGGCCCCATAGTCCTTGCCCGGCATCGTCCACTGGCCGTCTTCCCGGGCCGCCTGCGCCGGGAGCGATGCCGCCAGGAGGTGGAGGGCACCCAGCAAGGCGACCGGCAGTCTGGCGCGGAACGGGCGAATGGGCATTTAGGCCCCGAATTGTCGGAGGTGATGATCCAGATGCTTGTAGAACGAGTTGTTCCATTCGATGGTACTGAGGGGTCCGAACGACAGTGACTCCCGATTGTCGAAGTACTTGCCCCCAAGATCTCGGGTCTTCGTGACATACCCGACCAAGCGCTCTTTTTCAGCGGCGAAGTTCTTCTGATCGGTGATCACGAATGCCGGAGCCGTCCGTCCATTGTGCCCGTACGGCTTCTCGCTCACGACCGCCTGCTTCACAAACAATTTGAGGAGCAGCCGGATGACCGGATTCGGCTTCGGATGTTTGTTCTCGTAAGCCATCTCATAGGTCACGTTGCAATGGGCCAGCATCTGGGCGGCGTTCATCTTGCCCCACGTTGGCTGGGTGGCGGGGGTGAGCTTGTCGATGCGGCCGAGGATCTCCCGCACGTCGTTGGGATCGAACACGCTCTTCAAGGGGACCTCCGATCGGGGCAGTAGTTCCGAGTCCGCGGGTCGCGGCTTGGCGAAGGTAACCCCAGGAACCGGGGGAGGCGAGGAGGGAAGATCGGCGTTACGTTTGTCGGCAGTCTTGCTACTCCGAAAATGGAGGAAGACTTTGACCATCGTGTCCTGGGACATCGACGCCAAGGACCGACTCTGTGGGTTCGGCCCAACGTGGCTGTCCGGAACACCGGTCGGCGACCGCGCGGGGTTGGCGCCGGCCCGCCTCCTCGGCCGGCCGCTGCTTTCAGTGTTCTCGGACCCCGGCTTGGCGGACGAATACGCTGGGCTCATCCAACGCCTCCGCCGGGGTAAGCGGGGGGCCCGATTGGTCTACCGCTGCGACACCAACCTCTTGCGCCGTACCTACTTGCTGGTCATTCGGCCGAGCCCGGCGGACCAGCTTCACTTCACCACCCGCCTCCTCCAGAGTTCGACACGCTCCGGCCAGCCCGCCTGGGGCCGCTCGGGGCCGGTCCCCATTACCCGGTGGGACTGTTGCAGCCAGTGCGCCCAAGTTGCCCTCTCGTCGGTTGGCTGGTTTGAACTCGAGGATATCGCCGTCCTATCACTCTTTCGGACCGCAGCGACCCATTGCCTACGATACACCATTTGCCCTTCCTGTCGCCGGATGCTCAGTGCGGTCGCCTAAAGTCGGTCGGGCCCCGATTGAGGACAGCGGCAGCCGCCGGGTGTCCTAAAGCCGAGACGGCCGCAGCCTGACTCGGCTGACCTGAGTCAAGGCAAACCCCTCTCATTTCGATAGTTAGGCCCGCCGGTCTGGACGGGTCTGTCTTTTGCAACTGAGGTGACTCTCTCCTGACAATATGAGGTCTGTATGCCATCGAGTCGCCCGACCCTCGTCGTTGCGCTGGCCACCCTCGTCCTCACATCCACCGCCGATGCCCAAGCGGCAGCGACACTCCCCGGCCCCGTGGTTCAGATCATCGCCCCGACCGGCGCCACCCAGCGGGAAGCCCGCCGGTTGCTCCGGTTGTGCCGCTGGTACGAGACCAGCGTGACCAAAGACGCCGACGCGTTGCTGGTCGTGGTGAGGAGTTCGTCGCCCGAGCCCCTGGAACGCAGCTACCAGTCGCTCAAGTGGCTCCGGGACCGGGCCGACAGCCAGCTCAACGAATCGGGGTCGCTGTACCACGTCCTGATGTACTCGATCCGTGACCCCGATCGGTTCGACCTGTTGAGCCACCAGACCTACACCGCCGAACCGGGCAGCGACGTGAACGGGTCGTTAGTGGATCAACGGCTGCCGAGCGTGCCCGGCCTTCAATGCGGACTGTAGTCCTCGGTCGTTAGGCGCCGGTCGAGGGCAGCCGATCGGGCGGCCTAGGGTTATTCTTCGGCCACCTTCAAGCCGACGATACCTGATGCGCCGCCGCTCCGCTTTTGCAGCCCTGATTTTGTTCTCCGCGGCTCCGGCCGCGGCCCAACAGACCCCGACCTTTCCGGGAAACAGCCCAGCCCTCAAGCGGATCTGGCAGCTTGGGATGGACAGCTCCCATGTCCAAGGGCTTGCCCAAGTCCTTTTCGACTCCATCGGACCGCGTCTTACCGGAAGCCCCGGCTACTCCGCTGCCGGCGACTGGGCCATCAAGACCTACCGGAGTTGGGGGATCGAGGCCCGGAAGGAAAGTTACGGCACCTGGCGGGGCTGGCGGCGAGGGGTGTCGCACATCGATCTGGTCGAGCCCCGGGTCCGTTCGCTTGAAGGCACCATGCTGGCCTGGAGCCCAGGGACCAGAGGCAAACCAATTCGCGCCGAGGCGATCGTGCTACCGAAGTTCGCCGACAGCACCGAATTCGTCGCCTGGCTTCCCAGGGCCAAGGGAAAAATCGTGCTGGTGTCGCCGGCCTGGCCGACCTGCCGGCCTTCCGAAGACTGGATCAAGTGGGCAACGCCTGAATCGAAGGCCCGCATGGATACGGCGGTGGCCGTGATGCAGCGCGAGTGGGCCGTGATGAACACCCCGGACGGTCGCCCCGATAGCACCAAGCTCTATCGCGGTACCGGCTACACACTCGCGTTAGGCACCGGCAGCCTCGGCACTCGGCTCGAGCAAGCCGGCGTGGTCGGCGTCGTGTCCTCCCGGACCAAGCTCGGCGGCTTCCCAAACCCCTTCCCGCCCAGCTCAGTCCGGCCCGGGCCTGGAGGAGGACCCGGCGGGCCGGGCGGAACTGGAACCCCGGGGCCGGCCTCGGCCCGGGGCGGCGGCCCGGCCGCGAGCGTGGCCGCGGCCACCGCGACACTTCGGGCCGGCAATGGAACCGGCGGCTGGGGCGTCACCGAAATCTTCGAGACCTATAACACCGTGGCCCCTGCCGTCACGCTCACCTGCGAAGACTACGGGTTGGTGTTTCGGCTGGCCGAGAACAACCAGAGGCCGGTCCTGGCGCTCGACCTCGACGCCGAGCTCCGGGGCGAGCAGCCCGCCTTCAATGCCATTGCCACGATCAAAGGCACTGAGAAGCCCGACGAATACGTGATGCTTTCGGCCCACTTCGATTCATGGGACGGTGGATCCGGCGCCACCGACAACGGCACCGGCACCCTGATGGCGATGGAGGCGATGCGGATTCTCAAAGCCGCCTACCCCAATCCGAAGCGGACCATCATGGTCGGCCACTGGGCCAGCGAGGAGCAGGGGCTCAATGGGTCGCGGGCCTTTACCGAGGACCATCCGGAAGTGATGAAGGGTCTCCAAGCCCTCTTCAATCAAGACAACGGCACCGGCCGGGTCCAATCCCTTTCCGGCGGGGGTTTGTCGGACATGGGCCGGCACCTCAAGGCGTGGTATGGCCAGCTGCCGTCGTTCTTTACCGACAGCCTGAGCCCGAACGTGGTGTCGTGGAATTTCAACGATGTGCCGACTGGGAATCCTGGTGGCACCGACGGCGCCGTGTTTGCCTGCTACGGGACCCCATCATTCGGATTGGGCGGGGTGCCGTGGAACTATGGCACCTATACCTGGCACACCGGCCGGGACACCTACGACAAAGTCGTGTTCGACGATCTCAGGCACAATGCTACCCTGTTGGCCATGATGGCGTATCTCGCTTCGGAAGACCCCGAGTTCATCGCCCGCGACAAGTCGCCTGGTACCTGGCCGACCGATTGGCCGGCGAATTGTGGCAAGGCGCCCCGGAAAACCAGGCCCCGGCTCTAGCGGACTGGGCTCCCATCACTTTCTTAACGGACGACGACCATGCCGACCTACTCCCTAACGATTGACGGCAAACCCGCCAAGACTCGGCGGACGACCAATATTCAGAACCCGGCCACCGGCGCTTTGGTCGCCGTCTGTCCAGAGGGTGATGTCGAGCTCCTCGATCAAGCGGTCGAGGCGGCTCGCCGCGCCCTCCCTGGTTGGTCCGCCCTGCCCGACGCCGACCGTGCGGCGGCCCTCACCAAGGTGGCCACCCTGCTCGAGCAACACGCCGGTGAACTCGCCGAGTTGGTGACCCGAGAGCAGGGGAAGACCCAAACCGGGCCCGGCGCCAACCTCGAAGCCGGCGGGTGTGTGGCCTGGACCCGGGTCACCGCCGGCCTGACCCTTCCTGAAGAAACGATTCAAGACGACGCCAAGGGCCGGATCGTGATCCGACGCAAGCCGGTCGGCGTCGTCGGCTCGATCACACCCTGGAACTGGCCCCTGATGATCGCGACCTGGCACGTGATGCCGGCCGTGCGAGTCGGCTGCACGGTGGTCATCAAGCCTTCGCCCTACACCCCGCTCTCGACGCTCCGCTTGGTCGAGTTGATGAACCAGGTTCTTCCGCCCGGGGTAGTGAACGTGGTCACCGGCGACGCCGAGGTGGGCAGCCGGATGGTGACCCATCCAGGGATCAACAAGATCGTTTTCACCGGATCGATCAAGACCGGTAAATCAGTGATGGGCGGGGCCTCCGACACTTTGAAGCGGCTCACCCTCGAGCTCGGCGGCAACGACGCCGGCATTATCCTGCCCGGCACCAATATCGACCCGTTCCTCGAGAAGCTATTCTGGGGCTGTTTCTTAAACGGGGGCCAGACCTGCGCGGCCTTGAAGCGCTTGTACGTGCATGAGAGCCAATACGAAGAGGTGGTCGCGAAGTTCGCCGCCTTCGTGGCAACCATCCCGGTCGGTGACGGGATGGATCCGAAGAACTTGGTCGGGCCGCTCACCAACGAAATGCAGCGGACTAAGGTCAAGACCTATGTCGACGAAGCCCGGGCCAAGGGCGCTCGGGTCGTTACCGGCGGCGACCAGCCGGCGGGGCCGGGTTTCTTTTACCCATTGACGGTGGTCGCCGACGCCACCGACGACATGTTGCTCGTCAAAGAGGAGCAATTCGGGCCGGCCATTCCGATCCTCAAATATCGGACGGTGGAAGAAGCGCTGACCCGCGCCAATTCCCTCGACGTTGGGCTCGGCGGCTCGGTCTGGGGCAACGATGAAGCAGAGGCCGCCGGACTCGCCTCTCGCCTTGAGTGCGGAACGGCTTGGGTCAACCAGCACGGAGGGCTCCACCCGCTGGCGCCGTTCGGCGGGGTAAAGTGTTCTGGTGTTGGGGTTGAATTCAACGTGGACGGCCTGAAGGAATACACCACCATTCAGGTGGTCAACGTGGCTCGTTAGGCTCCGTCGCCGGCCTGGCCCGCCGGCGGCAGGCCTCTCCGAAATCGGTCGCCGACGCCTCGGTAGCGTCGGTATGGAGGACGTGGAACGCCTCGTGGGCCAGGGCGCCGACCAGCCAGTCGACGGGTCGCTCAAACGCCGGGGCCCAGAATTGAACGGCGAGCGGGGCCGTGCTTTCACTGGCGTACGACGAGCCGAAAAAGACGAACCCCGCCGCCGTGTCGGCGGGCGTCCAGACGCTCACCACGCCGACTTGCTCCAACCAGACCAGGGTGTCGGCAGCGAGCCGACAGGAGGCGTCACCGCTATTGGCGAGGATACCGACCGCCTGACGCCAGGCTAGGCGATGGCCGCCTTCCATCGGTGTCGTCGGACCCATACGACCCCGTCGTCCAGGCACTGGCGGTCGTTAGGCCGAGCCGCGGCGCCAAGCGGGTGGGCACCTTGCTCTCAGCTCATCCCTTTGGAGCGTGGCGGGGCCTGCGATCGAGCCACGACCATACTCGTTCCAAACATCAGCAAAGTGACCGGCAGCCATACGGCTCGCTCCCGGGCACTTGGGGTGATGGAATTCGCGACGACACTGGCGCCGCAGAACACGACCACCAACCACGCCGCTTTTCGCGACCTCGGCTGCCAATCGGGCCGAACGAGACCGGCCCGAACCAAAACAATGCCGATGAGGACCACGAGCAGGAAGGCGGATCCGGCGGATGCCGCCCGCATCGGCGGTGGCAACGTACCAGGGTAGCTGCCGCCCCAAGCAAAAGCTCCCCAAGGCATCCCGGCCACCAGTCCGGCCTGGAAGAGGACCGCGAGCGCGGTGACGATGGCAAAAAGTCGGGCGGCATTCGTTGGCTTCATCCGGGACAAGCTCGCGTTAGGGACAGGGGGCTCGACCCCGATTGCACAGGATGCCTTTTCGTGGGACGAAGGAATACACCACCATTCAGGTGGTCAACGTGGCCCGTTAGGCTCCGTCGCCGGCCTTGGCCCTCCGGCGGCAGGCCTCTCCGACATCGGTCGCCGACGCTTCGGTAGCGTCGGTATGGAGGACGTGGAACGCCTCATGGGCCAGGGCGCCGACCAGCCAGTCGACCGGTCGATGGCCGCCTTCCATCGGTGTCGTCGGGACTGTTGCAAACCAGCCTTATGGCACCTTGAAGTAGATGTTGTCTTCGTGATGGACGCCCGCGAAAACCCAGCTCCACGCGGCTTCGACGCGTTTTCTCTGCTCTGGGTCGGGATAGACTGTCGGGTATGATCCCTCGACATTGAGCGTCGGATCGCCGACGGCGGCCCACGAAGTCCAGGTAATGACCTCGATCGCGTTGTACTCACCACCCCAGGCGTGAATCAACCAATAGACGTCGGCAATTCCGCCCCGGCGCTTGGCCGCTTCAACGGCAGGCTTTCCCACCTGGATCAGAGCCCGAAGGCTGTCGAGCCGTTCGGGGGGAAGGCGGTGTGCAGTCGTGGTGACGTAGGTCTGGGCGTGGGCGGCGTGCGCCGACCCGGCTACCAGCAGCCCAGCAACGACTGCCGAACGACCCAGTGTGAGTAGCAACATCTCAACTCCTCTCGTTGGAGTGGGGCAGGACCTGCAAGCGGGCCACGACCATGCTCGTCCCATACGATTGAACCGTTCGTCCTGTGCGGGTGGAGCGTTAGCAGTCCCGCTCTTGACGACCGTTGGGCCGGGCGATATTGTCTCCAACGACCTGGGCTGCCAATTCGGGTCACACCTCTCCACCATCTTCACTTCCATCCAAAGGGCCTCGCACGATGAGTATGTCGTCTGAATTCAAAGATTTTGCGCTCAAGGGCAATGTGATGGATCTCGCCGTCGGCGTGATCATCGGCGGTGCGTTCGGCAAGATCGTCGATTCGTTAGTCAAAGATATGATCATGCCGATCGTCGGCAAGATCTTCGGTGGTCTCGACTTCAGCAACTACTTCGTGTCGTTGGGCAGCCCGCCGGCGGGATACACCGGGCCGATGACCTACGATGCCCTGTCGAAGGCCGGAGTACCGCTCTTCGCATACGGCAACTTCCTGACCGTTGCGGTCAACTTCATGATCCTTGCCTTCATCATCTTCCTGATGGTTCGGCAGATCAATCGGCTGAAGAAGGCTGAGCCGCCGGCGCCGCCGGCCCCGACCCCCGAGGATGTGGTGTTGCTCCGAGAGATTCGCGACGCACTGAAGAAGTAACGACTATGCGATGATCGGCGGCGCGGCCTCTTCTTGAGACCGCGCCGCCGTTCGTTTTCAGCTACTTGACCGCTACCATCGGCAGCACGATTCGCGACGGACGGGTCGCATCCCGGAATATCGACACCTTGGGCGGCATCCGCCGAGCCACGGCCATGTGGGTTTGCCGGTCCGCGCCTTGGATCGTGACCCGAATCCGGTGACCGGCACGAAATCGTTTGGCCGTCGGGAGGAGGTCGAACACCAACTCGGCCGGCTCGTTCGGGAGCGGCGCCACATCCTCCCTATAGCTTCTTGGCCAAGGCAGTCCGAAGTTTTCAAACGGCGGAGCCGCGAGTTTTCGGTTGGACGCGCGGAGCACGCCTTCGGTAACATAGGTCGAGCGGCCGGCCGAGTCGACATCTTCCAGGTACACCATGGCGTCGACATCGCTGGTCGACGATTTCACCCAGAGATGGACGATCGGATGCCCGACGACCTCAACCGGGCCGGCCAAGGGTGCCGTCGAAAAGGTGAACCCTTTCGCGTCATTGGGGGCAAGGTCAGGATACTCACTCGGCCCACCGTAGGTGGCGGCCCATCGGTTGCTCGGCCCAAGGGTGGCCGTGGTATCGATGACTCGAGTGTCCGAGGCCTCTCGGTCCGCCGGCGCCACCTGCAGCAACCGGCCGTCGTTCGAGGAGGCGATACTCCCAGCCTTTCCGTCCCGAAAGAAGAAATCGGTGGCGACCGCCTCCGGAATCGGCCAGGTCGTGGCGGTACGCCACTCGGCGCCGGCCGGAGCGTCGATGACCGAGTACCGAATCGGGGGCTCGCGGTCGATCCCGTTGTCGACGCCTTTGAGCCAATGGTCGAACCACCGGTGCCGCTCGACCGCCAGATCGAAGCCTTGGTTGCCGCCGTGGAACCATGGCCCGACGATCAGCTTCTGGGGCACTTTCAGGTTTCGAAACCAGAGGAACGCATCCCGTGGAAACGCGTCGAACCAGCCGGCCAGCCCGTAGACCGGAATCCCGGACTTGTTGATCTGGTCGAGATAGGTAGCCGGGCCGCGTTCGGTGTGGATCTCTTTCCCCGACACGGGGTCGACACTATTCCGGAACGGGACTCCATTCCACATCGTGAACATGTCCCGGTTGACCGCGTGGCCGGCAATGGCCGAGTCACGCTGGGCCATCCCTTGGGGGCCGTCGACTGGTGCCACGCCGCCGAATGTCAGCGGCCCCCAGGTGAACTTGGCGGCGTTGTCGAGGTTATGGGTCAGGAACTGCCACTTGGTGAAAAAGTCATCTCGATAGACGCCACCCGGGTAGATCATTGGATACCACTCGAACACGTACATCTCGGGGAAAATCGCCTTCAGGTGAGGTGGGGCTTGGCTGGCGGCGAACAACTGGGTAATGCCAAGGTACGACCGCCCCGTCATGCCCACGGAGCCGGTGGACCATGGCTGGGCCGCCAGCCACTCGGTCACCTCGTAGGCGTCTTTGGTTTCGTCCGGCGCGAAGAAGCCCGGTTGAGTACCGAACGACGCCCCACCACCGCGGGTATCGACCGCCGCCACGACGTAGCCGTAATGGATCAGCCGGTCGATCCCCCGACCGAACCCCGCGGCATAGTCGACAATCGTGTCGCCCTTGAAGAAGGCCCGGTTGTACCGGTGATGAGTCCACACCACCGGGAGCTTCTCGGTGTGGAGCACCCCGGCCTTGGTCGGCCGGAGAATGTCGGCCGCCAGTCGGGTGCCGTCGCGCATCGTCAGGTATTGTGAAGTCCGCTGATAGCCGTCGTAGTCAGCAGTGGAGTAGCCCTCATAGACACCGGGGGCGGATACTCGGGCCGCGGTCGGCGTGCCGGCGGAACTACAGGCCGCGGACCACACCGCGGCGAGGATCAGAATCGAGTAGCGTGGCATGGTCGTCTCCAGGGAGTTGGAACGATTCTACCGCCTGGGAGCATCGCCCGCCAATCGAACGGCGGCCCGACTCTCGCGCCCGACTCTCCTTGACAGCCTAGGAGAGCGATCATACCTTCTCCTAGCCACACTAGGAGAAGGTCATGACCACGCCGCCGCCCGAGCTCCTCCAAGGGACTCTGGACATGTTGATCCTCAAGGCCCTGTCGCTCGCGCCGATGCACGGCTACGGGATCCTGCTTCGAATCCAGCAGTTCTCTCGGGACACCCTGGCAATCCAGCAGGGGTCGCTCTATCCCGCGGTGTACCGGCTCGAGCACCAAGGCCTGCTGAGCAGCGAATGGGGCACCAGCGATAACAACCGGCGGGCCAAGTTTTACCAATTGACCGCCGCGGGGCGACGCCGCCTCAAGGACGAGCGGGAGGGTTGGCTTCGATTGGTGGAGGCGATCGGCGCCGTCATGGCCGCGACACCGGCGGATTTGCAACCATGATCGCCCGGATTCGCGACACGCTTCGGACCTTCCTTGGCCGAGCCCGGTTCGAACGCGAGATGGACGAGGAGATGAAGGCTCACATCACGATGGTGGCCGACGATCTGGCCGCCGGAGGTGTGCCTCGGGCCGAGGCGGAACGTCGGGCCCGAGCCAGCTTCGGGGGGGTGCAGGCGTTCAAGCAGGAGGCCCGAGCGTCGCGGGGCGTCCACTGGCCCGATCTCGTCCAGGCCGATCTCCGGCACACGGTTCGAGCGCTGCGCCGTTCGCCCGGCTACACCACGGTCGCGCTGGTGACGCTGGCGCTCGGCATCGGCGGGACCACTGTCATGTTCAGTCTGATTGACGGGTTGTTGTTCCGCCCGCTGCCGTTTCGCGAACCGGACCGCTTGGTCAATCTCTTCATCGAGGCCCGCGAGTCACCCCGTGAGCCGGTCCAGCCGTTCGCGTGGTCGTACCCCAAATATGCCGCGATGCGGGACCTCGCCACCTCGTTCGACGGGATGGCGGGCTTCTCGACCGGCAACGCCAATCTCGGCGGCGACGAACCGGAGCGCCTGAACGTCGAGTTCGTTTCGGGCGACTACTTCCGGGTCCTCGGGGTCGGTGCGGGGGCCGGCCGGGTCCTGACCCGGGCCGATGATTCGATTCCACGAGGGCACCCGGTTGTGGTGCTCACCCAGGGTCTTTGGAGGCGGCGGTTCGGTTCCGACAGCGGCGTCGTGGGTCGCAGCGTTGTGATTGGGACCACGTCCTTCACGGTCATCGGGGTGGCCAACGCCGGCTTCGCGGGTCTCTCCGGCGGCGTCGACGTGTTCTTGCCGATGATGATGGCTCCGGTGCTCGAGTACGACGAGATCCTCACCGAAGGTCAAAATCACTGGTTCGGGGTCGTCGCCCGCCTCGGCACTGGGATAGGTATCGAGCGGGCCCGGGCCGAGATGGCAACCATCGGCAAGCAGGTGGACGACCGCTTCCCCCGGGGAGAGCAGGGTGTACCCTGGTCCGCCACCGCCGAGCCCCTCGCCGACATCCGGGTCGATCCGGCGGTGTCCCGGGCCTCATGGATCCTGTTTGGCGCGACCGGCGCGGTCCTGCTGATTGGCGCGATCAACCTGGCTAACCTGCTCCTGATTCGATCGACCGGTCGACGCCGGGAGTTGGCGGTCCGAAGCGCCGTCGGCGCGAGCCAGGCCGCCCTGGTCCGGCATCAGATGATGGAGGGCCTCGTCCTCTCCTTGATTGGTGGTGTGTTAGGGGTGGCGGTGGCCTGGCTGGCCGGCCCGCTGATCGCCCGGCTTGGCCCCGGGGGCGGCGACGGACCGGGCGGCACCAGCTATCTGTTCAAATGCCACCGGACCGGCGATCGACGGCCGGGTCCTCCTTTTCGCACTCGGAACCAGTCTCGTGACCGGCCTCGGCGCCGGTCTCTGGCCGGCGTGGCGCGCGGCCCACCGCACCGGCACCGGCCTGCTGCACGACGTGAGGGT
>JAYVJS010000571.1:0-6932 GCA_043769075.1 Gemmatimonadota bacterium
GGGGCCGGCCCTATTACAGGCCCTGAACATCCTGGAGAACGCCGACGTCAAGTCGATGGGCTACAACAGCACCCGGTACGTCCATACGGTTTACCAGGCGATGAGTATGGCCTTCGCGGATCGTGACTTCTATTACGGCGACCCGGCCTTTCCGCCGGCCTCTCCAATCAGGGGGCTGCTCTCGAAGGACTACGCCAAGCAGCGGTTCAACCAAATCAACTGGACCGAGAACGACTCCACCATCAAGCCCGGCGACCCGTATCCATTCCAAGGCGGCACCAACCCGTTTCTCGACGTGCTCAAGGCCTGGCCGCCCAAACCCAAGCCCCTCCCGAGCAACACGGATCAAACCGGGGCCCGCTCGTTCGATGAAGGCTTCCGTGCCGGCACCACTTCAATCCAAGCCGCCGACGAAAACGGATGGGTCGTCTCGGTAACGCCGAGCGGGGGCTGGGTGCCCGCGGTCATCGCCGGCCGCACCGGGGTTGGGTTGAGCCAGCGGGCCCAGAGCTTTGTCCTCGATCCGGCTGAGAGTCCCTTCAACGTGATGGCCCCCGGCAAACGGCCCCGTGTCACCCTGACGCCGACCCTGGCCCTGAAAGACGGGAAGCCCTATGCCTCATTCGCCGTGCAAGGCGGCGATACCCAAGACCAAAACCTGCTCCAGTTCTTTCTCAACCTGGTCGAGTTCGGGATGAACGTGCAGCAGGCGGCCGAAGCGCCGAACATCGCGAGCTATCAAATGCGGAGCTCGTTCGGCGCTCACGAATCGCGTCCCGGCCGAATGACGCTCAACGAGAGCATGCCGCCATGGGTTCGCGACGATCTACGTAAGATGGGCTACACCCTTGATTTTGCTCGAAGCACCTCGGGCCCGATCAACGCAATCTTCTTCGACTGGGTTCACGGATCGTTCTGGGGCGGTTCGAGCACCGACGGGGAAGACTACGGCATAGCCTGGTAGGCGGGGTTACGGCTCCAACCGAAACGAGGGCGTGTGCCGGGGTCGAACGGCCGGAAAATGGCGCCGGTCGGTGGTCAGCAGCGTCGTGACCAGGACCCGTTCTGCTGAGGCCACGATACTGGCGTCGACGAAGCCGATGGCCGCGGCCTCGTACTGCCTGACCAACTCAGCGACGCGCCCCATATCCTCGTCGGCAACAAACGGCTCCAGCACGAATTCGCCCTCCGCCAACGCATGGAGGAACAACGACTCGGCCCGCGACCCAATCCGGCTGGCGAGGAGGTAGGCCACCTCAGCCAGAATGGTTTCGGGCAACCGGATCTGGTCGGCGTGGCGCTCCCAGAACGCGGCAATCCTCGGATGCCAGCTGTCGTCACGATCCAATAGCGCAAAGACCGCCCCCGTGTCTGCCAGAATCACTGGTGCGGATTCTTCCACAGGAGCTCGTCGACGCGCTCCGAGGTATCGGAATGGCCGGAAGCGAACTGGCCGGCCAAGCTCGGGAGTTTCCGTTTCACGCTTCCCTCCTCGTTGACGTACTGAAGCAATGCCTCCCGCACGACCTGCGCGAAGCTCGTTTGGCGCTTGGCGGCGTAGCGGCGGGCTTTTTTCACCAGCTCCTCCTCCAGGAAAACCGTCGTTCGGCGCATAGCATATATATGGCATCGCATGTACGCCTTGTCAAGAAATACCTTCCCCAACCAGCGACCTCAAGGTAAGGCCGGCTGCGGACACGCTGGTAACCAAAAAATGGCGAATATGGGGCAATCCTCCGCGGTGAGGCGCCCCCGATCGGCGGGCCTTTACCCCGGGATGATGAGGCGGTCCATTCCCTTCCAGCGACCCCGAGTGAAGTCCGGAATCGAGACCGGCTTGCTCCGATTGGCCACTGACTGCTCAGTGGTCGGACAGATCACGCTGAGGGCGGCGCCGTCGTAGACGTTCTGGTCGGTTGGAAGTCCCTGGCGGAGGCATTGGATGAGGCGCCAGTCTTCCAGAAAATCCATCCCGCCATGACCCACGGTCGCCTGCCTGACTCGGTCCGTCTTCCACAGCGGATGGTCATGACTCGCGAACCACCGGTCGACTGCGTCCCACCGGTCTTCCTTTTCACTCATGCCCTCGACGTAGACCCGCCGAGGATAGCCCTCGACCAGCCCCTTGGTACCCTGCAAGACGTACTTCCGGCTGTAGGGGCGCGGCAGGTTGGTGTCGTGGGTGATGTAGATGGTCTGCCCGCTGGTCGTCCGAATCAGTGACGCGTTCACATCACCGAGCCGATACTTCTCCAGGCGCTTTGGACTGTCGGCCGGCAGGTGTTCGGCGGCCCACGCCTGGAGCCCGCGCGACGGACCGCTCATCGAAACGACGTAGTCGAATTGGTTGCCCCGATTGAGGTCCATGGCCAGTGCGATCGGTCCCAAGCCGTGGGTCGGATACAAATTGCCGTTTCGTTTGGTGGCGTGGGCCCGCCGCCAGAGACCTTCGCCCTCGTCGGCGAACTTGATGGCCCGGAGGTCGTGATTGTAGCCGCACTCGCCGTGGAGGATTTCACCAAGGATACCCTGCTGCGCCATATTCAGGGCCAGCATCTCGAGTTGGTCGTAGTTGCAATTCTCCATCATCACGCAGTGCTTCTGATACCGCTCGGCGGCCTCGACTAATGCCCAGCAATCGTCGACGGTATACGCCATCGGAACTTCGGTTACTCCATGTTTACCGTGCTTCATCGCCGCCAAGAGAACCGGGACATGCCACTCCCAGGGCGTCGCGGTAAAGACCAGGTCAAGATCTTCTTCCGCGCAGAGCCGCTCGAAGTCCCGCTCGCCGCGGGTGTATCCCGTGGGTTTCGGCTGGCCGGCTTTGACCGTGAGGTCCTGGGCCCAGGACACCCGTTCGGGGACGATGTCGCAAACCGCCTTCAGGTCGACACCCTCGATCGCCAGGAGATTCTCGACATGGCCGCTGCCTTGGCCCCCGATGCCGACGAATCCGATTCGGACCCGGTCCATGGGGGCTGCCCGGAAATAGCCGGCCGGCCCGGGCGCTGCGCGAAGCAGCGAGGGCACTAGCGCCGCCGCCGCCCCGAGGGCCGCGCTGTGGCCGATGAAATTGCGGCGGGTCTGATCCTCGGTCATGGGGCGCTCCCGGTTGCCCGCCGAATGAAAGCGGCAAAGGCGGTCATATAGGTGGTGCCGTCGAGCTCCCAGGCGGAATCGTGATCTCCACCGAGGGCAACGAAGGTCTTGGGCTCCGGTGCGGCGCGAAACAGCGCCTCACCGTGGGTGAACGGTATCGTGTGGTCGGCCCGGGCATGCATGACCAGCAGCGGCATTCGAAGCCGGGCGACCTTGGCCTCGTTGTCGAACCGATTCTCGGCCAAGGTCTCGATCGGGAGATAGGGATAGCGCCCCTTCGCGACGCTCGGTACCGAGCGGAATGTCCCTTCCAGAATCAATCCTGCCGCCCGCACGGTCGTGGCCAATTCGGTCGCGACCCCGCCCCCCAGCGAGTGCCCGTAGATCACGATCCGCTCCGGTGGAATGTGGAGGCTGTCGCTGAGGTAACGATACACGGCCAAGGCATCGTCATAGAGCCCCCGCTCGGTCGGCGCGGAATCGCTGCTCGCTCCGAAACCGCGGTAGTCGAACGCCACGACATTGACCCCGTGCCGAATGGCGTCCGCATAGAATCGCTGCCGTTTCGCGAGGGTGATATTGCCGGCGTTGCCATGGCAGGTCAGCAGCCAGGGCGCCGTCGAGTCCGCCGAGCGGATGATCCATGTCACCAGCCGGACGCCATTGGTCGAGCCGATCTGCCTGGCCTCGATGGCGAGTCCGAGCGAATCGGCAATCGGGATTTGTTCCCGCCCGCCGTAGGAGTTGGGCTGGAACACCATCTTCGGCTCGTTGGCAAGCAAGTAGACGACCATCCCGCCGTAGCTCACGGCGCTGACGCCCACGACGGCAATCAGGCTTCGCCGAACGAAGGGGCTCATGCGCTCTTGTCACCCGCCGAGAGCGCCTTCAGCATCCGATACCAAAACGACACCGCCTTATGAAACGGCTCGACGCCGACCCGTTCGTCCCGCCCGTGGGCCCGGACGTCGTTGATTTCCTCGAAGATCGCTCCGACGCCATAAACGGGAATTCCTCCGTTCCGGACGTAGAGCCCGTCGGTGGCCCCGGTCGACATCTCGGGCACCAGCGTTGCGGTCGGCCACATCTCTTTGGCGATTCGCTCGACCGGACCGACCACATCCGCTCGAAGCGGCGACGGCGGGCTCGGTTTGGCCGGCTGGGTGATCGTGATCAGAACCTCCGGGTCGGCAACGGTTCGGGCCAGCACCGCCTGAACCGCTTCCGGCGTGTCGTCGGGCAGAATCCGGCAGTTCACAGTCGCCCTGGCCATTTGGGGCAGGGCATTGTCGGCGTGGCCTCCGAGCAGCCTGGTGGCCACGCAGGTCGTCCGCATCACCGAGTTGTAATAGGGCGACAAGGCGCTCAGCCTCGCGGCGGCGGCAGGGTCGGACGTCGCGGCCACCGCTCGCATGTCGGCAGCGGTTTGGCCGGTTTCCGAAACGGCCGATCGCTCAAAGAACGCCCGGCTCGTTTCGTTGAGCCGTACCGGGAAGTCGAGGTTCGCCAGCCGGCCCAGCCCCGCCGCCAAGCGATAGATGGCGTTGTCTTTGACCGGGATCGAGCTGTGGCCCCCTTTGTTTCGGGCCTCGAGCGAAAACGTTAGGTAGACCTTCTCCGCCGTCTGGACCCCGAACGCCTGGGCCTTGCCCTCCACCAGCGCCCCGCCTCCGGCGTCCGTGTTGAGAGCATACTCGGCGTCGATCAGGGCACGGTGTTCCTTCATCAGCCAGGCAATGCTCTCACCCGAGGTCTCTTCGTCGGCCGTCAGGACCATGATCAGATCGCGTTCGGGTACGAACTTCTCTTGCTTAAGCCGAACGAAATTGGCCACCAACGTCGCGACCCCGGCCTTGTTGTCGGTGGTGCCCCGCCCGTAGTAGAACCCGCCGTCTTCCTTGAAGACGTACGGGTCGAACGACCAGTCTTCCTTCCGAGCGTCGACCACATCCATATGGGCCATCAACATGATCGGCTTCTTGCCGGTGGCCCGCCCCCGGTAGCGGGCCACCACACTCTGGAACCGTGGGTTGTAGCCGAGCACCGTGATGTCGCTCGCGGGGAATCCCGCCGCGATCAGCCGGGTTCGGATGGCAGCGGCCAATTCCGGCGTATGGCCGGCCGAGTCGCTGGTGTTCACCTCGATCAGTTCCTTGAGAATGGCCCGTTCCAGGGCCCGCTGGGCGTCCGGGGCTTGAGCCAAGGCCGGGGGCGCGAGCAGGGTGACAAAGGCCCCGGCTACGAAGATCAATCGCATAGGTACTCCTAGAGTGACGACGTCGACACTGAAGTTCAAATATACGGCGACGGGCACGAGAAGGCCGCCGAACCGTCGTTGACGACGATCGGGCGGCCGGGGCGAGCGGGCGACAACGGCGGGCCTAGGGGGTGGACTTGCCTTCCCGCTCCACGATCGAGGGCCAATTCCTGTCGGCCAAGATCAGGCGGGCCTCCGGCTCCTTGGCCGGCTCCACCACAAACCGGTCCCGATGTTCCGCCGTGGCGAAGGAGTAAGTGGCCCCAAGGTGCTTGGCCGAGATGGCTTCCTGGCCTTTGACCGGAGCTGATGCCGTGAAGTAGCTCACCGGGTCAAATCCCTCGAGGGCGAGGCCGTTTTTGGTGTTGAGGACGATTTTGGGACCTTGGGCGGAGGCCGTGGGGCCTCCGACGACGAGGCCGATAGCGGTGGCCAGCAGAGTAAGGATTCGCATGTCGGTAGAATGTCGGAAGGGCGCCCTTGGTTCCCGACCCGTTAGGCCAGGCGCCGGCTCCGTCGCCCCGAGAGCCGTTGTCTGATCCACACTTGATGGCGATGGAAGTAGCCCAGCAGCCGCATGACCCACACCAGCCAATCGGGAGCCGGATCGACGGGGTCCGCGGGGACGCCCTGGTAGCCCTGGGCCACAGCCCAACGCCGGCACGGCTCCCAATCGAACCGCCAGATATCGTCGAGCCAGAATTTTCGGGTCCCATACTGGCCGAAGGCCCGCAAGACCTCGACGTCGTACCAGTGATACGGCGGGTCGGCCACCGTTCGCATGTCGATCCCCTCGGCTTCCCATCCCGCAAACCACTCCGGCCGGGTCGGCTCGATCCGCCCCTCCCAAGTAAAGTCGAGGTGGTTCAGGTACCGGAGCCGGCGCTTGAACACCGGCGGACAGGTGCCTAACGTGTTTTCGACTACGCTGTACCAGCGGAGCTTCGATGCCTGGCCGGTTGACCGGAGCGGGGCATAGTGGAGCAGGCGGATGTCGTTGAGCTTAAGCCTGGGGGCATCGGGTGGCAGCGGGAGCCGGCCGCTATGAATCAATCGCCCCTCGTGGGGTGCCCCATCGTCAACGTAACCAAAGGGCCGCCACCGGTCGTGTCGCATGCACCGGTCGGTGATCAGCAGTAAATCGATCAGCTCGAACGACAACACCGTTCCCGGCGCTGCTGTCCGCATCGTCTGCCAGCCAGGACTACCGGGAGCGTCGGCCGCGAGAATCTCGTCCGCGTCGAGGGCCAGGAGGACTTTCGGCCCAGGGACCAGTTGCCGGGCGGCTTCCAACAACACCGACTGGCGTGCCGCCTCGCTGAAACCAGGGTCGGGGTTGGTCACCACGGTCACCTTCGGATACCGGGCCGCGATGGCCCGGCTGTCGTCGGTGGACTGCTGGTCGGCCAGGATGATACGGTCGGCCACTCGCGTCGTTATCGCGAGGAATCGATCAAGGATCCACCCTTCGTTCCTCACCGGGGTGAGTACTACGAGCGGGTGGGGGCGAGGTCCGGTCATCGATTACCCATCTGATGCCAAGTTAACCGGCCCGATGCTATACTCTCAAACA
>JAYVJS010000572.1:0-13812 GCA_043769075.1 Gemmatimonadota bacterium
GGCGTCCACGGCGATGTTCGCGAAACTGGTGCCGGGTGCGGAGTTCAAGGTCATCCCGAACAGCGGCCACGCCACTGAAAACGACAACCCAGAGGCGCTGTTGTCGACGGTCCGAGATTTCCTCCGACGGGCCGATCGTCGATGACCGACGCCATCGACCCCAAGCTTGAATTGTCCGACGCCGACCTCGCCGTCGTTCCGGTCGAGCGATCCGAAACCGCGCCCTCCACCTGGTACGTCGACCCCCAATTTCATGCCATCGACCGGGACGCGGTGTTGGCCACGACCTGGCAAGGCATCGGTCACGCCTCGATGGTCGACCGCCCCGGCGCCTACTTCCTCGCCACCGTGGCCGACAACCCGGTCATTGTGATTCGAGACAAAGACGGCCAGCTCCGGGCCTTCTATAACGTCTGCCGTCATCGCGGCGGGCCCCTGGCGCTCGAATCCACCGGCTGCGTCAAAGCCCTGACTTGCAAGTACCACGGCTGGACCTACCAACTCGATGGCTCGCTTCGCGGAGTGCCGCAATTCGACCGGACCGAGCTGTTCGACAAGGAAGACTTCGGCCTCACTCCCGTCGCCGTCGACGTCTGGGAAGGCTTCATCTTCGCTTGCCTCGAACCGGCCAACGCGCCGCCACTCGCCGACGTGTTTGCCGGGATTGCTGAACGGATCGCGCCGAACCGCCTAACGACCAAGCGGCTGGTCCGGCGGGTCGACTACGACGTTCTTGCCAACTGGAAAGTCTACGTCGACAACTTCCTCGAGGGGTACCACATCCCCCACGTGCACCCCGAGCTCAACAAGGCGCTCGACTACCTGGCCTACCGGACCGAGCTAGGCCCCTGGTACAGTCTCCAGCACAGCCCGCTCAAGGCCGACAACGTCTACACCGGCGACGGCGGCGGCGAGGCGTTCTACTACTGGGTCTATCCCAACTTTATGCTGAACATCCTGCCGCACCGGGTCCAAGTGAATCTGGTGCTCCCCAATGGGCCGGACCACTGCAAAGTCATTTTCTGGTACTACTACGACGACCCCGACACAGCGGGCCGCGTCGAGCAGATCGAGGCCGATGTCGAGTACAGCGACATGGTCCAGGCCGAGGACCGGGAGATCTGCCACCAAGTCCACGGCGGCCTCAAGTCCCGCGGGTATCACCGGGGTCGTTTCTCGCCCGAAATGGAATCGGGCGTCTACCATTTTCAATCCTTGCTGAAGCAGTCCTACCGTCGTTGGCGCGATCACCGCTAATCCCCGAGGCCCATGTCCGACGAACTGAAACAAGAACTCGGCCTGCTCGACGCGACCATGATCAACGTCGGCACCATGATCGCCTCGGCGATTTTCCTGGTGCCGGCGTCGATCGCGGCCTACTTCAGCGGGGTGTTTCCCACCATGCTGGTCTGGGTCGTCGGCGCCATCGTCTCACTCGCCGGTGCCCTTTGCGTGGCCGAGCTCGGGGCGGCCATGCCCAAAGCCGGGGGACAATTCGCCTACTTCAATCGAATCTATGGTCCAGTTTGGGGTTACCTGTACGGCTGGGGCGCCTCGGTCATCATCAATCCCGCCTCGATTGCGGCGATTGCCGTCGGGTTCGCAACCTACCTGGCCTACTTCATTCCCATGGGCGACGACGGTGTCAAGATCGTCGCGGTGGTCTCCATCATTGCCCTGACCGTGCTCAACTGCTTCGGCCTCAAACTCGGCGCCCTGACCCAGAACATCTTTACGATCGTGAAGATCGCCGCGGCGGTCGGGTTGATTGCCGCGTGCTTCCTGTTGCCGGGCGGCTCATCGGCCAATCTCGAGCCGTTCTGGACCACGGAGTCAAACGGAACTCTGGCGGCCCCCTTTGGCACCGCGATGGTCTTGGTGCTCTATGCGTATGATGGTTGGATCGAGATCACCTATGTCGGGAGCGAAATGCGGCGCCCGAATCGCGACATGCCGCTCGCGATTATCCTGTCGACGGTCCTGGTGGCGGTCCTCTATGTCGGCGTGGCGTTGGGACTGACCTACGTCCTCGGCCACGCCGCAGTCGGGAAATCACCCCGAGTCGGGGCTGATGCGATGACCGTCGTGCTGGGCACGGCCGGGGCGTCGTTGATCTCGATTTCCATCTTGGTTTCGACGTTGGGTGCCAACAACGGGATCATCTTCACCGCCGCCCGAATCCCATACGCGATGGCGAAGGATGGCCAGTTCTTTCAATGGGCAGGGCAGGTGAGCCCCAAGTATGCCGTTCCGGTAACCTCTCTTTTGGTCCAAGGAGCCTGGAGTTGCTTGCTGGCCGTGAGCGGGAGCTACAATCAGCTCGCCGGCTACGTGGTGTTCGTCGGCTTTCTCTTCTACGGGATGTCCGCGGTCGGCGTCATGATCCTCCGCCACCGGGAGCCGGATCTCCCCAGGCCCTATCGAGCCTGGGGGTATCCAGTCACACCGATCGTGTTCGTGGTGTTTGCGGCGTACTTGATCTGGGACGCGATCAAACAACAACCGGTCGACTCAGCCAAGGGGATCGGCCTGCTGGTGGCCGGTTTGGTGCTCTACTACGTCATGGGTTGGAACCGGGCCTCCGTTAAGGCGTCGTCCCCATCAGCCCCTTGATGGCCTGGTCGATCCGCTCGGCCGCCCCCGGGTTCTCTGCCTTGAAGGCTTCGAGCACCGCACGCGCCGAGTCGAGGGAGCCGGCTGCCTTGTAGGCGTCGGCCAGCAAGAAGGCCTTCCGAAACTTGCCCCGCCGGTCGTTGCCGGGGTCGAAGGCGTGCAGCGCGGCGAGCGCCGCGGGAGCGTCGTTCCGGTCCTTGATCATGGACTCGATGACCGCCAGCTTCACGGACGTGTCGTTAGGCATTCTCCGGGCCAGCTCGTCGATCAGCCGGGCGGCGCTCTCCTTGTCGCCTTCCTTCCGGTCGGCCATGGCCCTGTTGTAGAGCCCGGCCACCAGGAGCCGGGTTACGTCCGCCGGATCGCCGGAGCGTAGTCCGGGCCCGCCGGCGTAGGCGTACACCAGTTCGCCGCCATGTTCACCGGCTTCATAGAGCGCGAATACCGCTCCGATTCCAACCAGCCCCGACGCCAGCCGAAGCACCTTCGCTGCCTTATGCTGCCTAAGGAACAGGCCGACCAATTCGAGCGCCGCTACCACCAGCAGGATGTTGCGGGCCCGATTGCCCCATTCCTCATGCTCCTCGACCGCCGCCACCGCGCCGGGAATCCGTTCGATCGGCCCGTGAGCCTGGTGGCCGGACTCGGCGGTGACGTAGCCAACAACACCGGCGCTGATCAGGAGGGCGGCCGCCGCGGGACCGGTCCAACTCGCCCGGCCGGTCAGCGAGATCAACCGGAACAAGACCCCGACGATGCCGAGCACCACGGCAAAGTGAACCAACTGCGGATGGAATGCGGCAATGTCCGGCATGATGAGTCCCTAGTGGTAGTCTGGTTATTGGGGCGGGCCACCGGGGCCCCGGCGCTGGCCTCGCGGAGCCTTGATCCGGTCCGGCACCTGGGCCCATTGCTCGGCCGTCAAGATACCCTGGACCTCCTTCAGGGCCCAAGCGCTGTTAGCCCGGACCGCTTCGAACACCGGTCGCATCGAGGCGAACATCGCCCCCTGGTCGGGATTGGGCCCCGCCTTGGCGAGTTCTTTCTGGGCTCGGTCGGCGACGGCTTTGGTGAGTCGTTTGAGCGAGTCCGAGGTGGCCTCGAGCCGAGTGACCTGCTCGTCGGACAAGTTGAGGGCGATCCGGATGGCGACGATGTCGGCCGCCGGATTCGGCAACATGCTCGTCAGGCGGGTCACCATGTCAGCCCCGCCGGCGCCGGCACGTGGCTCGAACCCGCCGCCCGGCCCGGCACCGCCCTCGCCCCGTGGTCCGCCACCGCCTCCGCCTCCACCGAACTGACCGCGGAACTGAGCCATCAAGTCGGGGCCGATGGTGTAACGGAGCTGCACTCCGATCTGAAAGGGCTGACGAATCCCGATCGTATTGGTGCCGTTGGCCCCGAATCGTTCGTTGACGGCATAGGTGAATGCCTCGGTCGCCGGGTTGAATCCTTGGACCACCAACAACGTCGCGTCGGGCCGCACCGCCTGACCCCAGCCCTTGAGATTGTTCTGCCCGTGGAACAACTGATCGACGCCGATCAAGAAGTTGGTGGTGACGAGCGACAGGGTAAGCCGCCGGTCGAGGCCCAAGAACGCGGGGCGGAAGTTGAGCTGGAAGTCCATCGAGGTCTGCCACGGTCCCTGGCAGCTGTTGCGATCGGCGATCCGGCCCAGCTGTGCGGTGAGGCAGGCGGCCGCCCCGCCGGAGGTGGCGGCCAGGAGCCGTTCCATGCTGGCCGCCACCGCCGGATCGGCCCCGGCGCCGAACACGAACGCGCGGTCGTTTCGGAGGCCGTCTCCATTGACGTCCGACCCGACCACCGGCGTATACGGCGACCCCGACGTCAACCGGGTGATAGTGGTGAGTTCCAAGCTCCGGGTCACTGGATAGGTCAAGGTCAGCAAGAGCGAGTGCTTCCGTTGGAAGTCCGAGGTAGCCCACTCTCGGACATTCGGATCGCCGGCGGTGGTTGCCCCGCTCAAACCGCGTTGGGCTCCGCCAAACGCAAAGGACGACTGATCCTCGGCTCGGTTATAGGTATAAGCGGCGTTGAAGAAAGCGCCCTTTCGGGTCACCCCGTTGGCGCTCAGGGTCAGCTGGGTCGACCGCGACCGGAGCTCCGAGTCGAACACCAAGACGTTGCCGTACTCGGCCACTTGGCGTGAAGCCACCAGCGGAATCGAGCCGGTCCGCGGGTCGATGGTCTGGATCGGAACGAAGACCGGCCGGTTCTCGCCCCCGAGCCGGAACCGGCTCGGCCCGAGGTTGAGATCCCGAACCCCAAATTGACTCCTGCCTAACGCCCGGCTCAGTTCGGCGCCGAGATTGATCAAGCCGAACCGGCGCTGGACGCCCAATGAGGCGCGAATGGCGCGCGGGGCGGTGAAGTCGGGGTCGAATCCCGTGATCGACGGGCTCCGGCTTGGGACCACGGGTCCCGCTCCACCCAGGCAGGCAGACGGGATCGACGCCGGATCGGCTCGGTAGGACGCCCAGTCGGGCGTCGGCGCGTTGGCCCCGATACAAACCAGTTGCGACTCTGAGCCGGAAAATCCAGTCGCCGCCTGAGCGGCCGAAAACAGACTAGCCGGCGCGGGGCTTCGGAATTCACCGATCCCGCCGCGGACCACCAATTTCGGGGGACCCTCCTCGGAGCGAATGAACCAGGTGAACCCGATCCGGGGACTCACCCGCCATTCGGTCGGCCACCGGTCGGTCCGGACGCCGAACAACGACTCGGCTGCGGGATTCCGCGCCGGCGCCCCGCCGTAGTTGGCTCCTTCGAGCCTTGCGCCATAGGTGAATTGCAGGGCGTCCGAGAGCTGCCAGGTGTCGCCGGCGTAGAGCGCCAGCGCGGTCTGGTCGGTGGCCCGAATCGTCGGGGCCAGGGTCCGAGTAAAGCTCGACGGCCGGCCGGCTTCGAGATCCGCGAGCGAGTTGTAGCCGAAGGTGCCGAACCGGTTTTGGGTCGCGTCGTTTTCGCTGCTGGCCCGGTTGAAGAAGCCACCGATCTTGATTCCATGGGCCCCATTGCCCGAGATCAGGCTCAGTTCGTTGGTGGCCTCGAATGACGAACCGCTCGACCGCTGCGGCAAACCCGCCAGGCCTCCGAAACTCAAGTTGGTGGCGCCCTGTCCGTCGTCGAGATCAGAGACCACCTGGACCCGCCCCGCCGGCAACGCCGTCCCCAACGGCGACGTGGAGGTCGAGGATGATCGATAGGCCCGGAACTCATTGATGACGGTGGCGCCGAACCGGGAGTTGGCCGACAGCAAAAGTCCGCCGCTCTTCTGGGTGGACCGCGAGTCGAAGGCCGGCACCGACAACGGACCAAACCGGGTCGGATCTTGCCGGTTCCCGCGATAATCACCGCGGAGTGTGATGGTGTGACCCTGGGTGACGATCCAGTCGACCCGGAGCAACGACGAAACGTCGTCGGTGTGCCGGCTGCCCTGGGCCAAATCGGTGTTCACCGGCACGCCGAGGGTTCCGAGCAGGGTGAGGAGCCGGTCGGCCGAGTCGGGGGCAACCCCGAATCGCTGGAGCGTCGTCGGGGTGGCCGAGAGGAGGGTCTGCAATTCGTCGCCCCGGAACCGGCCAAGGCCCGATCCGAACAGGAACAGTTTGTCCTTGACGAGGGGGCCGCCAAACCCGAACGAGAGCTGGTGCTGGTTGAAGCCGGTGGCGAAGGCGTCGTCGCCGGATTGGACGGTCAGGTTCTGGTCCCGGAGGCCGTAGTTGATGGTGCCCTGGGTCTGGTTGTTGCCCGAGCGTGTGGTGCTGGCCACCAAGCCGCCGCTGAACTGGCCGCGGGCCGGGTCGTAGCTCGAGGTGATGACCCGGGTGTTGCGGACGGCGTCTTGGGGCACCGAGGCCCCGCCGAAGGTCAGCCCGTCGAGGGTGACATTGTTCGAGGTTGGCCGCTGGCCCGCCACGGAAAAGCCACCGGGCGTCGAGTCGTTGCCGGTGATCGAGACGACTCCGGGTGCCAGCGTGGCGAGCAAGGCTAAATCACTGGCGTCGATCGGAAGCCGCTGGACCTGATCGGTGGTGAGGTTCCGCTCGGTCGACCCCGGGCTCGGTCGCTGATCGCCGGGCCCCTGCCGTCGCGCGGCCACCCGCAGTTCCTCGAGTTGCACCGGGGTCGAGCTCAGCTTCACGTTCGCGACGATCCGGTCCTCGTCGGCCTGGCGAACGATGGTTCGCTGGACCGGTACCATGCCGATGAACCGCACCGTCAGCCGGTATTGCCCGCTCCCGTTTGGAAACAGGATCGTGTAGCGGCCCTTGGCGTTGGTCTTCGCTGAGCGGGTGACCTGGGTTTCGACCGACAGGATCGTCACCACGGCGTCGGCCAACGGCTGGCCCGATTCGTTCGAAACGACGCCGGTGATGATATCGGTCGACGATGCGGCCTGAGCGGCCAGGGGAGCCCCGAAGGCCGACGCCACCAACCAACACCGGATCAGTTTCGACATAGCGCAAGTACGGCCTCCGGAGCCGGTTCGTTGACACCCGGCTTGACGCGCACGGGGCAGCCGACCCTAATTCCCCGCCGCATGCATCCTCTCGAACTGATCGACGTCCGCCGGAGTTACGGGGCCGGTCGAGGCTTGGCCGGCGTTGGGCTTACCGTCGCGGCCGGCGAAGTCTATGGGCTCCTCGGCCCTAACGGGGCTGGGAAGACCACGCTCGTTCGGGCCGTCACCGGTCGGCTCCGGCTCGATGGCGGCACCGTTAGGCTGTCCGGGCGGGACCCTGCCGACTCCCTGGCCCGGCGCCGGTTGGGGTTGGTGCCCCAGGACATCGCGCTCTACCCCGATCTGTCGGTCCGGGAGAACCTCTTCTGCCTCGGCCAGCTGGCTGGGCTGACCGCCGAGGCGGCTCGGGGGGCGGTGCCGAAGGCGCTGGCGTGGACCGATCTGGCCGATCGGGCCGACAGCCTGGTGGGTACCCTCTCGGGAGGCCAGCAACGGCGGGTCAACCTGGCCGCGGGGACCCTGCACCAGCCGGATCTATTGGTACTCGACGAGCCGACCGTCGGAGTCGATCCGCCGGCCCGGGAGGCGATTCACCGGATGCTGCTCGAGCTCAAGGCCCGGGGCACCGCGATTCTCCTTGCCACCCACGATCTCGAACAGGCCGCCGAGTTGGCCGACCGGGTTGGCGTGCTGGTCCGGGGCCGGCTGGCCGCGGAGGGAACGGTGCCGGGACTGCTGGCCCAGTGGTTTCCACCCGGCTCCAAGGATCTGGCTCTGACGTTAGGCAAGGCGCCGTCGCCGGGTGCGACCAGCCTGCTCGAGGCCGCCGGATTGTTGCCGGACCCCGCCAGGGTCCAGTGGACGGGGCCGTTCGGCGGCGGGGTGGAGCGGCTGCCGAGTCTCCTGGCCGGGCTCGCGGAAGCCGGGGCGCCGGCGGTAGATGCCCGAATCCGAGAACCGGGGCTCCGGGGCGTCTTCTTCCGGGTGGCCGGCGAGGAGATGACAGGGTGACGCGGGTCATCTTCGGGATCATGGCCCGCGGATTTCTCCGCGATCGCGGCGCGTTGGTCATGAGCGTCGTGCTGCCGATTGCCGTGTTCCTGGTGTTCGCGGCGATTTTCGCGGGTGCGTCGGGCCAGCAGCTGCAGATCAAAGTGGCCCTGGCCGACGAGCAGCAGACCGATGAATCCAAGCGGCTGATTGGGGCCCTGACCCGGGACTCAGCGTTGGTGGCCGCGGTGCTCGGGTCGGCCGATTCGGTGCGCGAGCGGGTCCGGGCCGGAACCGCGGACGCTGGGTTGGTCATCAGCCGGGCCGGCCGCCCGCTCACCGAGCTGACCGGTGAGGGCGAGGCCCCGATCCTGATCGTGACGGACCCGGTCCGGGCCGTGGCTGGTAGGATCTTAGGTGGCCAAACCCAGCGGGCCTACTTCGCCGCTCTCCCCGACGTAGCACTCCGGAGCACGGCCACCCTTCTCGGCGAGGGATTCATTGCCTACACCGACGCCCAGCGCGACACCCTCGACCGCCGGTTTGCCGAGTTGCGCCAGGATCTCAAGGAATCTGAAGGGAACGGCTCCGCTGATCCCGGGCCCTTTGACGGCTTGATGATCCAGGAAACCGTCGGCGCCGGCTCGCTCGGAGCCAGTCACGTGGCCTACTATGCCGGTGCCGTGGCGATCCTGTTCCTGTTTTTCTCCGCCGTCCATGGCGCGCTGACCCTGGTTGAGGAGCGGGACACCGGTCTGCTCGACCGGCTCTTAGCGGGCCCCGGAGGGATGTCGGCGGTCGTGACCGGCAAGTTTCTCTTTCTGGTGGTCCAGGGAGTCATTCAGGTAGCGGTGATCTTCGTCGTGGCTTGGCTGCTCTATGGAGTCGACGTGCCCGGGCGAGTGGTGCCGTTTCTCGTGATCACCGTGGCCGCGGCTGCGGCGGCGGCCGGTTTGGCACTGGCGCTCACGGCGGCCAGCCGGACTCGCCGGCAGGCCCAAACCCTGGCCAACATCGTGATTCTGATCGTCTCGGCCATCGGCGGCTCGATGGTGCCTCGGTTTCTGATGCCGCCCCTGATCAAATCGTTAGGCTGGCTCACCCCAACGACCTGGGCCGTCGAGGCCTACAGCGGGCTGTTTTGGCGGAACGACCCCTTGTCGTCGTTGGTGCTGCCGGTGGCCTTGTTGTTCGGGGCCGGACTCATCGGATTGCTGTTGGCCCGGGTGTTTGCCAGGCGGCTCGAGCGGGTCTAGAATAGGACATGCTTTGGATTGGGTTGTTGATCGGCACGCTGGTGGGGATGGAGGGTTTTGCTCACCTGATGCACAAGTATGTCATGCACGGCCCGCTTTGGATGCTCCACAAATCCCATCACGAACCGAAGCACGACAAACTCGAGCTGAACGACCTCTTTGGAATCATCTTTGCGATTCCCTCGATCCTATTGATTTGGTTCGGCACCAATGGCTATCCGCTGCTGCTGCCGGTCGGCATCGGCATGGCGGGTTACGGTCTGGTGTATTGGGGTTTCCACGACGTGCTGGTGCACCGACGGATCCCCCATTCCTGGCTTCCCAAGGGAGGCTATCTCCGGCGAATCGTCCAAGCCCATCACGTCCATCACGCCACCCGTTCCAAGGATGGAGCGGAGTCGTTCGGGTTCCTCTACGCGCCTGATTTCAGCCGGAAGGATCGCCCGGCTAGCGAGTAATCCGGCGGACCGCGGTATCGACCAGGCTCCGTCCGACCCAGAACACCTTCCGGCCCGGTGACACCATGGCGCGGTGGTCCCACGCCGCGCCGCCCCGCCTCCGAATGACCGCTCCGATATCTGAATAGATGCCCCGCGCCGCGGTAATCGACCAGGCACACCGAAACGGCAAATGGTCGATGCCGTTATCGCCGCTTTGATAGTATCGCTCCGCCTCGTCAAGTAATCGGCGCACGATGGCCGCGACCGTGTCGCGATGTTCCGGCAATCCAACGTCGGCCGGCGTCAGCCCCGCCTCTCTGAGCCAGCCTAACGGCAAATACACTCGGCCGATCCGGGCGTCATCGATCACATCGCGGGCAATGTTGGTGAACTGCATGGCCGTGCCCAGATCTTGGGCACGCTGAAGCGTCGCTTTGTCGCGGACCCCCATGATCCGGGCCATCATCACCCCGACGACCCCGGCCACGTGGTAGCAATAGACTCGGAGTTCGTCGATCGTTTCGTACTGCCGGCCCTCGATGTCCATCGCCATGCCGCGGAGCAACTCAAACGGCTCGTCCCTCGGAATCCCATGGTCCCGCACCACCCGGGCAATCCCTTGGAACACCAATTCGGACGTCGGCTCGCCGCGATAGGCGGCTTCCGTCTCCGCCCACAACATCGCCAACTGCTCCCGCTGCAGGGCCGGATCGACCACCTGCTGCCCGTGACCCATGGTCTGGCCGTCGATCAGATCGTCACAATACCGGCACCAGGCGTAGAGTTGGTACGATCCGGCCCGAATGGTGGGGTCGAGCAGGCTCGCGGCTTTCGCAAAACTCCGGGAGCCTTGCTCGAGAATGACCCGGCAATGCTCGATGACGGCGTCGGTCATCGACTGGCCGCCGCGAAGTCTGCCACCACCAACGACGCCGTGGCCTTGGCCGAGTTCACCACCCCCGGCAAACCCGCGCCGGGGTGGGTGCCCGCGCCGACGAAATAGAGGCCCCCGATATCGGGATCACGATTGTGGACCCGGAAGTAGGCGCTTTGCCACAGCACCGGTTCGAGCGAGAACGCCGAGCCGACATGGGCGTTTAGCTCGGTCTTGAAGTCGGCCGGTGTGAACAACCGTTGGGTGACGATTTCATGCCGCAATCCGGGCATCAGCTTCCGTTCGAGGTACTGGTAGATCCGATCGGCGTATTGCGGCCCGACCGTGGCCCAATCGAGATCGGCCAGCCCGAGGTGTGGCACCGGCGACAGCACGTAAAACGCCTCGCACCCGGGCGGGGCCAGGCTCGGGTCGGTGACCGTCGGTGCGTGAAGATAGAGCGAAAAATCGTCGGCCAATCGGCCCTTGGAAAAGATATCGTCGAGGAGCCCTCGGTAGCGAGGGCCGAACAACACCGTATGATGGGCGACGTTCGGGTACTTCCGCTTGGTGCCGAAATAGGCCACGAAAAGGGACATGCTGTGCCGCATCCCGGCCAGGCGTTCGCCCCGGACGGCGGCGATGCTGCTTCCCTTGAGGAGCGTTTGATAGGTATGAACGACATCGGCGTTGCTCACCACGTAGTCGGCCGGCAATCGTTCGCCGCCTTTACTGGTCACTCCGGTCACCCGGCCCTGGCTCTGCTCGATCCGTTCGACCTCGAAATTGAGCCGCACCGTGCCGCCCAGCTCTTCGAACAGCCGGACCAAGGCCTGGACCAAGGCGCCGGTTCCGCCGCGGGGGAAGAACACCCCCCAGTTGCGTTCGAGGTAGTGGATCAGGGTGTAAATCGAGGAGGCCGCGAACGGATTGCCGCCCACCAGGAGCGAATGAAAACTGAATGCCTCCCGGAGCTCTGGATCCTGGACGAACTTGCTGACCATGCTGTAGACGCTCCGATACGCCTCGAGCTTGATCAGTTGGGGGGCGACTCGAATCATGTCTCGAAAGTTGAGAAACGGGACGTGGGCGAGCTTGGTATAGCCGGCCTCGAACACTTGGGCGGAGTAGTCAAGAAACCGGCGGTAGCCGGCCTCGTCGGCCGGATTCTTGGCCCGAATCTGCGCCAGGGTAGCCTCGAGATCGTTGTTGTACTCGAACTGATACCCGTTGTCCCATAGGAGGCGGTAGAACGGATCGATCGGAATCATGTCGACATAGTCCGCCAGCGATCGGCCCGCCAGCGTAAACAACTCCGCCAAGCAATCGGGGGCCGTGATGACCGTCGGGCCGGCATCGAACGTAAAACCCTGGTCCTGGTAGACGTAGGCCCGGCCGCCCGGCTTGTCACGCCGTTCCACAATGGTCGTCGCGATGCCCGCCTGCTGGATCCGGATCGCCGCGGCCAGCCCGCCGAAACCGCTCCCGACCACGACCGCGCGTTTCGGTTCCTTCACTGGCCGGGCCGTTCGTGGATCCAGCGAAGGGCCCGGCCGACCGACACGGGGGGGCGACCGGTTACGATTCGAATCTTGTCGGTCATCGTTAGGCGGTCGGCATAGAAGCGGGCAATGGTCGGGGCCGGCAATTGATAGAACTTCTGAAGGACCAGATAACGATCCGCCGGCTCGGCGGCTCGAAATAATAGTCGGTTGAGCATTCGGAGGAACCACTGGCGGTGGAAGGTCGCCCGGGTCAGCGCGATCACCGGCCCGAGCAGCGCCGCGGAGGTCAGGACCGGCGCCGTGGCAATCAGCTCGGCAGTCCGAACCGCAAAGGGCAGGGAGTACCCCGTGGTTGGGTGCATCAGCCCGGCCCGGACGCCTATGGTTGGGACCCCGGTCTCCTGGTGCGCCACTAGTTCTTCGACCCGGAGCGCCAAGGGAATCGGCAGCGCCCCGCGTTCCTGCCGGAGCTCCGACGTAACCGCCCAGCCTCGGCCCGCCAGATACCGTTCAATAGCTCGGCGGGACTCGGATTCATCATGAGCCGGGTGGTCGCCATAGACCGTGTCTTCTACCAATACGACGTCGGGGCCCAGTGGGAGGACGTAGATGAATCGAAACCCGCCATCTTGGGGAACGGTGGCGTCCATCAATAGCGGGCTGGTCAGCCCGTGCGGCGAGGCCAGTCTCAGCTCGAGGCCGAAGAACCGTTGGTATCCGACTGAGACCGGGAGACGGATGTCCCAGCCTCGGCCATCGATAACCGCCCCGGCGCGAATCACCCGTCCGTCACTGAGTTCGACGGTCGATGGACCAACTTGGCGGGCGGATGTGCCGACCATAATTCGGTCGCCGAATCGGGCCACGACCCTGGCTGCCAGGTCGGTTGAGTCGAGGCTGTGGTAGGTTCCGGGGAGGTTCCGGGTGAACTTGGGGAATCGGACCTCCGAATCCGGCCAGGAAGCCCGGGCCAGTCGGCCGACCCACTCCTGGCTGGACGGCTCGAGATCGGTCCCATGATAGGACCAGGTGTGGTTGCCCCCGAAGACCTGCCCCTGCTCGAGGAGCAGAAAGCTGGCCGCCGGACGGAGGTCGCCGAGTCGCCATGCAAGCAGTAGATTGGCCAAACCGCCGCCAACCAGTACCAAGTCGGGTGTCAAAAGGTCGGTTTTCGGGATTGCGAGCTCCAAATGATAGCCAGATGACGATGGCATGAGGCCGATGGAGTATCTCTGAATGGTAAGCCAAATGCGAACCCCTAATTCATATGCGGAGTAGATCTATGCGGTTAACGACGATGCGGACCCAATTTGTTGGCTTGGTGGCGGCGGCCCTGGTCGTCGCTGGTTGTGGTTCCGATCCCGGCCCTGACACCGGGGGCGATAAGGGAACGATCGCGATCAGCGTGACGCCGGCCAGTCTTTCCGTGGTTCAAGGCGGGAGTGGGTCGGTCCAGGCCTCGATTACCAGGGGCGGCGGGTTCACGGGCACGGTCAACGTAGTCACTGAAGGAGCTCCGGCCGGAGTCACCGCGGTCGTTTCGAACGTAACTACTTCGGGCACAACCACTTCCGGAACAGTAACGGCAAACGTAGCCGCCTCGACGGTCCCGGGGGTCTACACCATCACGGTCCGCGCCAGTGGGTCG
>JAYVJS010000573.1:0-2368 GCA_043769075.1 Gemmatimonadota bacterium
TTGCTACCGCGACGTCGTGGCGGGTCTTCGCCAACGGATTCAAGAACGAAGCCGGCGACTGGCAGTTTCGCTTTTCCGGCGGGCTCACCCTCAGGCCAGTGTCGGCCGCGAGCGTCTCGGTCGAACCCACGTACACCCAGAACCGGGAGACCCGCCAGTATTTGGGCCAAGTCACCGGGGGGCCGGCCGCCACCTTTGGGCAGCGCTACCTGTTCGGCACCATCCGTCAAAGTACTTTCGTGGTCCAGGTTCGGGTCAACTACACCTTCAGCCCGAACCTAACGGTTGAGGCCTATGCCGAGCCGTTTGCCGCGAGTGGGAAATACTCGGCCATCGGCGAACTGGCCCGGGCCCGAACCCGAACCTTGCGGGAGTACGGAACCGACGGGACCGTGGTGACTCCGAAGGCAGACGGCTCGGGGTTCGACCTCGCCGACACCCGGAACGGCCAAACCTTCTTCGTCACGACCCCCGATTTCAACGTCTTGTCATTTCGAAGCAACGTGGTCGTTCGGTGGGAATGGCGCCCCGGTAGCACCCTGTTCCTCGTTTGGCAGCAAAACCGTTCCGGGTTCTGTTCTGCATCCGACCCACGGGCATGTCCGGGGTCGCTCCGCCCCGGCAGTCTGGTCGGCCCCGGTTCGGTGGGCGACACCTTCCGAGCCACTGGCGACAACTTCTTGGCGGTGAAATTCAGCTATTGGCTCCCGGTCAACTGACCCCTCGGATTAGATTGGGCGATGGCGATCGCATTTACCGAAGACTGGGCCCGAGCGTGGGGCGAGGCCCTCAACGGGAGCGCCACCTATCGCCAGGCCGCGGCGACATGGGAAGGTTCGATCGCGGTGGTCGTCGATGACGGTTCCGGCCTGCCCGGGCCAGCCGTGTTCCTGGATGTCTGGCATGGCGACTGTCGGGCGGCTCGGGTCGGGACGACCACCGACGTCGCCGGGGCCGACTATGTGCTCGAAGCCGCTCCAGCGGCCTGGAAGCAGGTCTTGTCCTCACAAGTTTCGCCAATCATGGCGCTGATGACCGGTCAGGTTCGGTTGGCCCGGGGCGAACTTACCCGCCTCCTTCCCTACACCGCCGCGGCCAAAACACTGGTCGATTTGGCCGGACAACTCGACACCGAGTTTCCATCCACCTGGTAACGATCGGGCGTCAAGCTCGGGCCTTGGGCGGGGTGGGCAGCAGACTATGAAGCAACCCCACCACGACCACCGTCGCGACGCCCACCACGTTATGCCATAGGAACGAAACCCACGGGGCCCCGAACGTCACGGCCGCCACCGCGGCCATTCCAGCCAAGAGCCCGAAAAAGGCTCCGGCCGGCCGGACCCTCGGGACCATCGCCAACACGAACACCCCGAGGATCGATCCGTAGAAGAAGGAGCCAAAACGATTGACGACCTCGATCAAGGAACCCAACCCCGCCGCGAATGTCGCCACGACGCAGGCGAACAACCCCCAGAGGCCGGTCGCCACTTTGGATATCCCCAGGAAGTGGGCGTCGGAGGCCTCGGGACGGATCCATCGGCGATAGAAGTCGATCACGGTGGCGGTCGACAGCGAATTCAGCTCAGCGGCAATACTCGACATGGCCGCGGCCAGAATCGCGGCAAGAAACGCCCCCGCCAGGCCCAACGGCAGTTGATCGAGCGCGAATCGAGGAATGATGTAGTTGATGTCCTTCGCCGGCTCGCCCGTGACCCGCTCGGCCAGTGCCAAGGCCTCGCGGCGAATGGCGCCGACCTCCGCGTCGGCCGCCCGAAACGCGTCACCGGAATCCTCCGGACCGTCGGCGATGGCTTGAGCCGCCGAGCGCCGGACCTCACTCCGGTCGGCGAACCGAGCCTCCAGCTGATGGAGTTCCGCTGGGGCGGCTTTCAAAACGGCGGCCTCGTGAGCGGGGTTGAACAGCAACGGCGGGGCCTGGAACAGGTAGAACACGAACACCAAGACGCCGATCAGCAGGACGAGTGCCTGGAGCGGGATCTTCCAGTAGGCGCTCATCAGCAGCGAACTCCGCGCCTCCTCGACCGACCGGGCGGTGAGGTACCGCTGGACCTGGCTCTGGTCGGTCCCAAAGTAGGACAACATGAGAAACGTGCCGCCGAGCATTCCGGACCAAAAGGTGTAGGTCTTGCTCAGGTCGAACGAAAAATCGAAGACCTGGAGCCGGCCCGCGGCTCCCGCGATCCGAAGAGCGGCGTCCGGTCCAACCGGCAGCCGGACCAGGAGCACGACCACGATCGCGAGAAGCGAGAACACGATCAGCACCATCTGCTTCACGTCGGCCCAAGTAACCGCCTGGACTCCTCCCACCATCGTGTAGATCACCGTGGGAATCCCAATGACCGCCACC